>NZ_JBHXKE010000273.1:0-11563 GCF_042722765.1 Kitasatospora sp. NPDC058406 | reverse complement strand
GCCCCGGTCGGGGTCGGGGCCGGGGCCGGGGTCGGGGCCGGGGTCCGCGCGGGCGGTGACGGGCCGCCGCAGGGGCCGACGGGGCCCCGGGCGGCGGCGGTCCGGACCCCGGCGCCCCGGGCGCAGCACCGGCATCAGCAGGTGACGGGGACGTCCACGGTCGACGCGGGCGGCGGGGTGCCGAAGTCCGTCAGCGAGAAGGACGCCCGGACCGTCGACCCGCACGGGGCTTCGGCCTTCGGGCCACTGACGTAGCCCGTTCCGGCGCCGAGGTAGGTGGAGCCGCTGCGGGTCCCCAGCCCCGCTCCGCCGACGACGGCCAGGGAGACCGTGTAGAGGAAGCTCCGTCCGGGCCCGGGGATCAGCTGCGCGCTGCTCCCGTAGACACTGACCGAGGTGCCGTCGACCGTCACGCAGACGGAGTTCAGCCTGTTGATCATCATGACGGCGGGCCCGCAGCCGGACGTCACCGCGGCGGGGCCGGCGGCAGTCCCGGAGGCTTGACCGGCGGCCGTCGGGGCCGAAGCGCCGACAGAAGGAGTGGTGGCAGTGGCGGGGGCGGCCATCGCGGCGGCCGGCGGACCGGCGAGGGCGAGGGCAGTGGCGAGGACGAGGGCGGTTCGCTTCACGGGTTTCTCTCCTGAGGGTCGGCTAGGCATGCCGTGTGGGGCCGACACCCTTCGAACACAATGTGATATGTCACATCGCAACGTCGATACTGCCACGGAAACCGGCGCCGACCGCCCACATCGCCTCCCCTGCCGGAAAAACGGTCACCGGGCACCGCATGCGTGACCGAAAACCACCGGGTGCGACCGCGGGCGGGGTCGGAGCGCCGGCCCGGGGAACCTCCGCCCACCAGGACACGGACCGAGAGATGGGTAGTCCCCCGCATTGTTCTCCGCACGATTCCGGAGGTCCGCTGGATCATCGCCCCGGGCGCCGCACCGGCCACAGCGGTCACCGTGGCCACTGCGGTCGGCGCGGACACGAGTCAGGAGGTGGCGGGCTCACCGGCTCACGAACCTGCCGGGCCACCGACGGCATCGCACGCCCGGCACCGCCGTCCCGTCCCGACCCCACGACGCGCTCCACGACAACAAGGCCAGGTGAACGGCATGGACGACGCCCGCACGCCGGTGGGACCGGTGCGACGGCCCGCGATGTACCTGCGGTGCCAGCCCTACGACACCCGCGAGGCGGAGTACGTGCGCACCGCCATGGAGATGCTGGCCGTCCGGCTGGCCCTGCCGTTCCCGGACGTCTACGCCGACCACGGCCGCTCCGCCAGGGGCCCGCTGCCCGCCCTGGAGAAGCTGGTGACGGCGGCCGAGCAGGGCTGGGTGGACGTCGTCCTCGTCCCCGGGCCGTTCGTCTTCTCGCTCGACGACCGCACCGCCGCGGCGACCGTCGCACGGCTGGCCCGCGCGGGCTGCGAGGTCGTCGAGACACCGGGACGCGTCGTGCGCCCCGGACGCCGGACCCCCGGCGGCGTCCCGGCCGGCCTGCCGGGGTGACGTGCACCCGGGCCCACCCGACGCGCCCGACCGGGGCGGAGGCATCATAGGGGTCATGCCAGCCCAGACCGGATACGCCGAGCGCCACGCCCGCCCCGCGGCAGCACGGCGATGAGCCGGCCCCAGCCGCCGGCCGCCCACGGCTCCGGATTCGCCCTGGTGGGCCGCGACCACGAGCTCGCCCTCGCGTGCGACGCGCTGTCCCGCCCGCCGGCCGTGCTCGTCGTCGAGGGCGAGGCCGGCATCGGCAAGTCGCGACTGGTGGCCGAGGCCGTCGCGGCCCGGGCCGGGACGGGACGTGCCGTGCTCGGCGGACTCTGCCACCCGCTGCGCGAACCGCTGCCGTTCGGCCCCGTGGTGGACGCCCTGCGGGACGCCGCCGCCCTGCTGCCCCCGCCCGGCGACCTCCCGCCCAGCGCCGGGGCGCTGCGCTGGGTGCTGCCCGACCTGGCCCCGCACCTGCCCCCCGCACCGTCCGGCGGCGAGGGCCTGCTCTCCGGGCGCCATCTGCTGGTCCAGGGCCTGCGCGCGCTGCTCGGCGCACTCGACGACGCCGTCCTGGTGATCGAGGACCTGCACTGGGCCGACGACGCCACCCGCGACCTGCTGCTCCAGCTGGCCCGCGACATGCCGCCGCGGCTCTCCCTCGCGGTCACCTACCGCGCCGAGGACATGCCGCCCGACGCACCGGCCTTCGGCGCCGCCTACCGGCGCCCGCCCGGCGTGGCCGGTGCGCTGATCCGGCTGGGCCCCCTCACCGAGCCGGACGTCCACGAGCTCGCCCGCGCCGCGCTCGGCCCGCGCGCCACCCCCGACCTCGCCCGCGTGCTCTTCGACCGCAGTCAGGGCCTCCCCCTGACCGCCGAGGAGGACCTGCTCGCCATCGCCGAACGGCCCCGGGCCGAGAGCCGGGCCGAGACCCGGACCGGCAGCCGGCCGGGCGGGGCCGACCCGGCCGCCGACCTGGCCGCCCGGCTGGCCCGGCGCGAGGTGCCGCAGGGCCTGCGCGACGCCGTCACCGAACGGCTCGCCCGTCTGAGCGGCGCCGGCGACGCCGTCGTGGCCGCCGCCGCCGTCCTCGCCGTCCCCGCCGACGAGGACCTGCTGACCGCCGTCGCCGGCCTCGGCCCCGCCGACGGCGCGAACGGCCTGACGGAGGCCCTGCACGCGGCGGTCCTCCAGGAGAGCGCCCCCGACCGCTACGCCTTCCGCCACGTGCTGGCCCAGCAGGTCGCCTACCGGCGCGTCCCCGGGCCGCAGCGCCGGGTCCTGCACCGCCGGGCGGTCGAGGCCCTGGACACCCGGGCCCCCCGGCCGCTGGTCCAGATCGCCCACCACACGCTGGCCATGGGCGACCGCCCCGCCTGGCAGGACCTCGCGCAGGCCGCCGCCGACCAGGCCGTGGCCCTCGGCGACCCGGGCAGCGCCCGGGCGATGCTGCGCAGCCTCTTGGACGAGCCGGGGCTCGACCCGCAGCGGCGCGGGCGGGCCGCGCTGGCCCTGGCCCGGATCGCGGCCGACGACGTGGACCCTGCGGCCAGCATCCAGGTCCTGAGCGGCATGGTCGCCGATCCCCGGCTGCCGGTCGCGGACCGCGGCGAGATCCGTCTCGCCCTCGGGTTCCTCACCGCCGTCCACAGCGGCAACCGGGCCGGGTTCGACCGGATCCGGGAAGCCCTGGAGGAGTTGGAGGAACGCCCCAGCCGGGCCGCCCGGGCCATGGTCGCGATCGCCATGGACGAGCGCGACGGCGCCGGCCGGCACGCGGCGGACTGGCTGGCGCGGGCCGACGGCCTCCTGGCAACCAGTCCGGACGAGGACGTGGCCGCCGCGGTGCGGGCCACCTCGCTCACCTTCATGGCCCGGGACGGCGACCCGGCGGTGTGGGACCGGCTCGACGAACTGCCCCGGTCCTCCGAACGCCCCGAGGTCGTCCGGCAGACCACCCGGGCGCTCTACAACACGGGTGAGATCGGCATCGAGCTCGGCTACGACCGCCGGGCCGCACACCTGCTGGCCGAGAGCCGGCGACTGGCCCGGCAGGCGGCCATCCCGTACCTGGAGTGCTACAGCCGCCTCGCGCTGATCCGGCTGGACATGCTGGCCGGCCGCTGGCAGGAGCTGGAGCAGCGCTTCGACACCCTGGGCGCGGAGTTCGACGACCTGGCGATGGCCGGGGCCGAACGCTCCCTGCTGCTCGGACGGCTGGCCGCCGCCCGCGGCCGACTGGCCCTGGCGCGCGAGGAGTTCGAGATCGCCGGCCGGTACGGCCAGCGGGAGTCCCAGGTCACGGCCGCCCTGCGCGCCGCCGCCGGCCTCGCGGGCCTGCAACTGCTGGAGGGCGACGCCGTCGCCGCCGCCGCCACGGTCGGCCCCGCCCTCACCACCGCGCGTCAGGCCGATGCCTGGGCCCGGACCGCCGAACTGCTGCCGGTCGCCGTCGAGGCGCTCATCGCCACCGGCGGCCACGCCCGCGCCGCGGCCGTCACCGAGGAGGCCGCGGACGCCCTCACCGGCCGGGCCGCGCCCGCCGTCTCGGCGGCCCTCGACCTCGCCCGGGGACTCCTGCTCAGCGCGAGCGGCGAGCCCGGCGCCGACGAGGCGTTCACCCGGGCCCGGAACCAGTGGCACGACATCGGCCGGCCGTACGAGGCGGCACGGGCCGACGAGCGGATCGCCGCCGCGCTCGCCCCCCACGACCGCGCCCGGGCTACCGAGCGGATCGCCGCCGCGGAACGCGTCTACCTCGACGTCGCGGCGACCTCCGACACCGCCCGCTGTCAGAAGCTCCGCCGGGACCTCGACCTCGGCAACACCGGCTCGCCGGGACGCCGCGGCTACGGCAAGCGCCTGTCACCGAGGGAGCGGCAGGTCGCGGAACTCCTCGCCCAGGGCGCCGTCAACCAGGACATCGCCCAGGCCCTGTTCCTCTCGCCCCGGACCGTCGAGCACCATGTGGCGAACGTGCTTCACAAGCTGGGAACGAGTCGCGCCGAGACGGCGCGGGCGCTCGCGAAGGCCGACGCGGACGGGATCGGGGGCGGCTCGGCGGACGGCGTGCAGGTCTGACCTGCGGCGCCCGAAGCACGTCGGGCACCTGCGGTCGGCGGGTGGGCGGCGGACGGGGCGACGGGCGGTGCGGCCGGCGGGACGGCGCCTTCGCGGACGGCTCCCCCAGCGTTCACCCGCGTCGATAGGTAGTCCTCCGCATTGATCCGGCCCGGCCGGACCGGTTCCCTGGAGTGGCCGGAGAGAAGGACCGCCGCGCCCCCCACCAGGAAGGCTCCGACGACATGAGTGCACGTCACCGCTCGCTGAACCCGCCCACCGCGCCGCTGTGCGCCTCGGACCAGGTCCGCGCCACGGTGTGGATCTCGCCCTCCCCGCGCAAGGCCGCCAACCACCCGCTCGCCCTGGTGCGGCTGGCCAGGCTGAGCCGCGCCTGACCCGGGTGCCCCTCGTCGCCGACGGAGCGCCGGCGGAGCGCCGGTGACCGCGCGCGGCAGCCGGTGACGCGGTCTCCCGCCCCGCAGGCGCCGTGCGAGGCGGGCGACCGGGACCGGAGCCGCGGAAGGGCCCTGCCCGACCGGCCGGGCAGGGCCCTTCCCACCCGGGCGGGGTCAGCAGTTCGCCGGCACCGCGAGGGTGGCGATCGACGGCGGCCAGCCCCACTCGGTGGCCTCGATCGTGGCCTCGGCGGTCGAGCCGCAGGGGACGACACCGGAGATCGTGCCCACCTCGGTCGCACTGCGCCTGACGACCGGCGCCGGCTTCAGCGCGCCGAGCTGGAGACCGCCGACCACCGAGGCGGTGAAGCGGAAGGGGACGGCCCGCGGCGACCACGCGACGCTGCTCGGGGTGGCCGTTCCGGTGAACGTGACCTGGTCGCCGTAGACGACGGCGCAGAGCTCGTTGACCACGACGCCGCGGTAGCTGCTGACGCAGGTCCTCGTGACGACGGCGGACGCGGCCTCGTCGGAGGCCTGGGCGGTGGCCTGGGCGGCGCCGGCGACGGTCAGGAGGGTGCTGCCGGCAAGAATGGCGAGGAGCCGATTCATCGGGTGCTTCCCGTTCGTAGGTAGGAATGTCAGGTGGAAGTCAGGTGGAAGCCATGTGACATTTCACGCTTCACACCTCACATACTGCCATGGATTCAAGCGGAATATTTGATTCCAGCCTTCATTTCGAAGCCATTTTCTGATTTCAGCCTTTGTCTGTCCGAAACTCGCCGGTCGGGTGTCCCCGCATGGCGCCCCATGTCCGCCCGTGAACAGTTGGTTGCGACGGTTGCCCCCGCTTCCCGGCGGTGCGCAGGATGGGCAGGCCCGGCCAACGGGCTGACGGGAGGCGGTCGTTCGTCGTGTCAGGAAAACAGATCCATCTCGCCGTGTTCCTTCCCGGGATCGGGAACCCCACCGTCTGGTCCGACCCGCGCGCCGGCAGCCAGATCGACTTCGAGACCTTCCGCCACGTGGCGCGGACCGCCGAGCGGGGCAAGTTCGACTTCTTCTTCCTCGCCGAGGGCCTGCGCCTGCGCGAGCACAAGGGCGAGATCTACGAACTGGACGTCGCGGGCCGCCCGGAGTCGCTGACCGTCCTCAGCGCGCTGGCGGCCGTCACCTCCAGGATCGGACTGGCCGCCACCGTCAGCTCGACCTTCAACGAACCGTACGAGGTGGCACGGCGGCTGGCCGCGCTGGACCACCTCAGCGAGGGCCGCGCCGCCTGGAACGTGGTCACCAGCCGGGACGACTTCACCGGGGAGAACTTCCGCCGCGGGGGCTTCCTCCCGGAAGCCGACCGGTACACCAGGGCCGCCGAATTCCTCCAGTCCGCACGGGAGTTGTGGGACAGCTGGGCCGACGGCGACGTCCTCGCGGACGCGGCCGGAGGCCGGTTCGTCCGCCCCGGCGCCGGGTCCTTCACCCACCGGGGCACGCACTTCGACATCACCGGGCGGTTCAACACGCCCCGCCCGCCCCAGGGCCACCCCGTGGTCATCCAGGCCGGCGAGTCCCCCCAGGGAAGGGAGTTCGCCGCCGCCGCGGCCGACGTGGTCTTCAGCCGGTACGCCGGACTCGCCGAGGCCCAGGAGTTCTACCGCGACGTCAAGGGCCGGCTGGCGGGCCACGGCCGCGCACCGGAGCAGCTGAAGATCCTGCCCGCCGTCTCGTACGTCCTCGGCGACACCGCCGAGGAGGCCCGGGAGCGGGCCACCGAGATCCGCCGGGCCCAGATCGGCCCCGGGACGGCGATCGCCCACCTGGAAGGCGTCTGGGGACGCGACCTCTCCGGCTACGACCCGGACGGCCCGCTCCCGGACATCGACCCCGACCCCGACAGCCTGCTGTTCAAGGGCCACGCCCTGTTCCGGATCGACCGGGCCGCCACCGCCCGCCAGTGGCGCACGCTGGCCCGGGAACGAAACCTGAGCATCCGGGAGCTCGTCACCGAGGTCACCGGCCGGCAGACGTTCATCGGCACGCCCCGCGAAGTCGCCGACGCCATGGACGCGTTCGTGCAGAGCGACGGTTCGGACGGCTTCGTCATCACCCCGCACCTCACCCCGGGCGGGCTCGACGAGCTCGTCGACCGGGTCGTACCGCTGCTCCAGGAGAAGGGCGTGTACCGCACCGACTACACCGGCAGCACGCTCCGCGAACACCTCGGGCTGCCGGAGGCCCGCCGAACGGCGCAGGAGGCCACCGCATGAGCCCCACCGAGTCGCACCGGCCGCCGCTGCACCTCGCCGTCGCGCTCGACGGCGCCGGCTGGCACCCCGCCGCCTGGCGCGCCGAGGACGCCCGCCCCGGCGAGCTGTTCACGGCCGGGTACTGGGCCGACCTCGTCGCGGAGGCCGAACGCGGCCTGCTCGACCTGGTGACCTTCGAGGACACCCTCGCGCTCCAGTCCGCCGACCCCACCACCCCGGACGACCGCACCGACCAGGTCCGCGGCCGC
Source organism: Kitasatospora sp. NPDC058406 (assembly GCF_042722765.1). NCBI lineage: Bacteria > Bacillati > Actinomycetota > Actinomycetes > Kitasatosporales > Streptomycetaceae > Kitasatospora > Kitasatospora sp. NPDC058406. The sequence continues at coordinate 4,085 of NZ_JBHXKE010000273.1, read as the reverse complement.
CTCGACGCCGTCCTCGTCGCCTCCCGGGTGGCACCGCTCAGCTCGCGGATCGGACTGGTGCCGACCACCAACGTCACCCACACCGAGCCGTTCCACCTCTCCACCGCCCTCGCCACCCTCGACTTCACCAGCCAGGGCCGGGCCGGCTGGCGCCCGCAGCTCTCCTCCCGCGCCGACGACGCCGCCCACTTCGGGCGCCGCACCACACCGCGACTCACCCACGACGACGTCCAGGACTCCGACGCGATCTCCAAGCGTCTCGCGCCCCTCTTCGACGAGGCCGCCGACGTGGTGGAGGTCGTACGACGGCTCTGGGACAGCTGGGAGGACGACGCGGAGATCCGCTCCACCGCCACCGGCCGGTTCCTCGACCGCGACCGCCTCCACCCGATCGACTTCCACGGCGAGCACTTCGCCGTCCGCGGCCCGTCCATCACCCCGCGCCCACCGCAGGGACAGCCGCCGGTCGCCGTCCTCGCGCACGCCCGGATCCCGTACGAACTCGCGGCCAAGGGCGCCGACCTGGTCTTCGTCACCCCGCACTCCCCGGCCGGCACCGCGGCGATCCTGGCCGAGGTCGCCACCGCCGGCGCAGCGGTCGGCCGGTCCCCCGACCGGCCCCTCAGGGTCTTCGCGGACCTGCTGGTGTTCCTCGACGACCGGTCCGGCGAGGCCGCCCGTCAACGGGACCGGCTCGACGAGCTGAACGGCGAACCGCTGCGCTCCGACGCGGAGATCTTCACCGGGACGCCCGCGGAGCTCGCCGACCTCCTCCTCGACCGGCGGACGGCCGGGCTCGACGGGTTCCGGCTGCGCCCCGGCCGGCTGCCGCACGACCTCGTGGCGGTCGCCCGCGGGCTCGTCCCCGAGCTCCAGCGGCGCGGTGCCTTCCGGACGGCGTACACGGCACGGACCCTGCGCGGCCACCTCGGCCTCCCCCGGCCCGCCAGTCGCTACACGGCCGACCGGGCGGGCTGACCTGACAGGGCGTCCGGACGGGCCGACCGGACGGCCCGGCAGCCCCCTGCCGGTCGGGCGGCCGCCGTCTCCGGCCGGTCCGACCGGCAGGGTCAGGCACGTCAGGCAGCGTCCGGCAGCCGTCCGGGGCGTGAACTCGGCAATCGGCAGGGCCTGTTCGGTCGGCACGCCCGGGGAGTTCGACCGGGGCGGGGAGGCCGGGGATCCGCACCGGCCGCACGTCCGGCAGCTCACGCCCGCGCCGCCGCTCACGCAGGCGCCTTCAGGGACCGGGCGCCGTGGTGCGGTGGCGCGCGCGGTAGGCGCGGGGGGTGGTGCCGGTGAGCTGCCCGAAGTGGTGCCGCAGCCCGGCCGGGGAGGTGAAGCCGGCGCGGGCCGCGACCGACTCCACCGGGTCGTCGGTGCCCTCCAGCAGTTCACGGGCCCGCTGCAGGCGCAGGCGCAGCAGGTAGCGCTGGGCGCTGAGGCCGGTGCGCGCGCGGAAGCGGCGGTTGAGGCTGCTGACGCTGATACCGGCGTGCGCGGCGATGTCGGCCGGGGTGAGCGGCAGGTGGATCCTGCTGTCCAGCCAGGCCAGGGTGTCGTCGAGGCCGCTGCTGTCCGCGAGTCCGCGGTCGATGCCCTCGCGCACGCGTTCCGCGTGGACCACGAGCGGGCTGAGCAGTTCCCGGCAGGTGTCGCCGGCGACCTGTTCGCCGTGGTCCTGCGCCAGCACGCGCAGGCAGACGTCCAGCCCGCCGAAGATCCCGGCCGAGGTGAGGAACGGGCCGTCGCCGACGAGCGTCCCGGCGGGGTCGACCTCGACGCGGGGGTGACGCCGGGCCAGTTCTTCCTGGTGGCGCCAGCCGGTCGTGGCCCGGCGGCCGTCGAGGAGGCCGGTGGCCGCGAGGTCGAACACCCCCGTGCCGACCGCGGCGATCCGGGCGCCGCGCGCGGCGGCGGCGTGCAGGACCTCGGCCGACTCGGTTGCAGGGAGGCCCTGGTGGACGGGTAGGGCTTCGCGCGAGGGCAGCAGGACGACGTCCGCGTCGGCCGCGCCCGCCAGGCCCCACGGAAGGGTGATCGCGGCGGGCGCGGGCAGCCCGATCCTGCCCGGCCCGGGGCCGTCGCCCGCGGCGCACAGCCGGACCTCGTAGGCGACACCGGGGTGGTCGCGGGCCGCGGTGCCGAACACCAGGCCGGGGGTGGTGAGGTGGTGCCCGGGCAGGCGGTCGGGGACGAGGACGGCGATCACTGGCATGGGAGGAGGATATTCCGGGAGGGTTCGGACACGGACGAGGAGGGTGGGAGGCAGGGGCGGGGAACCGCCCGGTGCCCCCGACCGGGGTCCGGAGCACCGGGCGGGCGGCGAGCAGGAGCGGGCGGCGGGGTGGGGCGGGCGGCGGGTCAGCCCTCGTAGGTGCGGATGGTCGACCGGATCCAGCCCGCGTAGGCCGGCACGCTGCTGTAGAGCCCGGGGCCGGTCGAGCAGGTGGGGTCGGTGTCGCCGTCCCCGGACGTGGCGCCGACCAGCTCCCAGCGTCCGCCCCGGCCGCGCTGGATCTGCGGGCCGCCGGAGTCCCCGATGCAGGCCATCGCCCCCGGCACCCGACTGACGGTGCACAGGCGGGTCAGCCCCGCCCGGCCGGGCGAGCACTCGTCGACGGCGCCCCGGCGGGTGTCGAGCTGCTGGAGCCGGTTCGCGAACGCGGCCCGGGTGATGTCCGTGGTGTCGACGACGGTGCCGAAGCCGAGGATCCGGGTGGGCGTTCCGGGCGGGGCCGGCCGGTCGGCCAGCCGGATCGGCGTCTGCGGGGCGGGCCGGTCGAGCCGGACGAGCGCGAGGTCGTTCTCGTTCGGTGCGCCGTCGACGCCCAGCGCGTAGCCGGGGTGGGTCACGGCCCGCTCGATGCCGCGCACCGTGCCGCCGGAGGTGCGGCGGTCGGAGGCGATGCGCACGATGCCGTCGGGCTTCACGAGCCGGGTGTCGACGCAGTGGGCGGCCGTCAGCACCCAGCGGGGGTGGATCAGGGTCGCACCGCAGACGCCGTCGTCGAACTTCAGGTCGGGGACGGTGATCGGGATCGACGCCATGAACGGGTAACGCCCCTCGGCGTTCTGCCCGTTGACGACGGCTTCGGCCGGGCCGGTCATGGTCGCGGCGCTGGCCGCCACGGCCAGCGCGACGGCGACGGTGCGCGCCGCACGGCGCAGGCGGGTACTCGGCTTGGACACAGGGGATCCGTTCGTCAGGCGCGCCGACGCGCGCCGCGGGATGGTCGGAACCGGCTGCCGGAAGGCCTCTGGCCTGCGGCGCCGTGTGCTCCATACTTCGCGCCGGCGCCGGGGGCCGACAGCAGCACCGGTGTCACCCTGGGCTAAATTCTGGACATGCCAGTGATCGCCGTCCTCGCGCTCGACGGTGTGCCGGGCCACCAGCTCACCGCACCGGGGATCTGTTTCGGCACGGCCGCCCGCTGCCACCCGCAGGTGGACTACGAGGTGCGGTACTGCGCGGCGCCGGGGTTCCGCGGCACCGGCGGCGCGGCCCCGTTCGGGCTGGACACCCCGTGGGGTCCGGAGGGTCTGACGGAGCTGGGGACCGGCGACACCGTGCTGGTGCCCGGGCACGACGGCTACCTGGACGAGCCGCCGACCGGGGTGGCCGAGGCGTTGCGGGCCGCGGCCGCCCGGGGCTGCCGGATCGGGTCGGTCGGCACAGGAACGTTCACCCTCGCCGCGGCCGGGCTGCTGGACGGCCGCCGGGCCTCCACCGGGCGGCGGCACGCGGCGGAACTCGCAGCACGCCACCCCCGGGTCGAGGTCGACCCGCAGGGGGCGGTGGTGGAGGCCGACCCGTTCTACAGCGCGGCCGGGGTGCTCGGCGGCCTCGACCTCTGCCTCCGCCTGATCACCCTCGACCACGGTGTACCCGTCGCTATCGAGACGGAGCGGCAGGTCTTCCTGGAGCTGCACGGCCCGGCCGGGCCGGCGGGCGGCGGGGGCGGGGGCGGGGGCCCCCGCGCGGGCCGCCCCCCCCCCCCCGGCGGCCGGGCGCCAGGGCTCCCGGCGAGGGGGGCGCGGGGCCCCCCGCCCCCCGCCCACGGCGGGGGGGCGCGGGGCCCCCC
>NZ_JBHXKE010000272.1:0-11635 GCF_042722765.1 Kitasatospora sp. NPDC058406 | reverse complement strand
AGCTGGCCGTACGCGAGACGGTGATCTGCCTGGCGGTCACCGGCGAGGGCAACAGCGCCATCCGGTCACTCTTCGAGTCGTTCGGGTTCCGGCCGGCCGGGGGGCTGTCGGAATTCCGCTTCGACTGAGCCGAAAGACCTTCCGGGAATTCGCCCGGGAGGACGACCGGGGGCCCGGATCCGTTACGGATCCGGGCCCTTTTCCATGGCGCTCCGGAAAATCACCGGAGAATACGCGGACGGACGGTGGAGCGAATATGCGGACGGATATTTCGGCGGCTGTTCCGGCGCCGCCGACGGGCCGCGACGACCGCACGCCGACGGCCGGGCCGAGGGTCCTCGGTCCGGCCGCTCACGGTCCTGCGGCGTACGGCCGCGCGGCCGTACGGTCACCCGACCGCACGGCCGCACGTGGTCGCTCAGTCCAGCGGGTCGGGGTCGGGCACGGCCTCCAGCAGCGAGAAGGCCGTCCCGGTGGGCACCACCCGGTTCAGCCGGAAGCCGCCGCGCCGGAAGACCTCGGCGAACTGCTCCTCGGTCCGGACCTCGCCGCTCATCGTGACCAGCATGACCAGGTCGAAGTTCTTCACGAAGCGCGGCACACCCTCGCGGTGCACCAGCTCGGCCGCGACGAAGCGGGCGCCCGGCGAGGCCTCCCGGCACTTGCGCAGCAGTCGCACCAGCGCGTCGTCCGGCCATGAGTGCCAGACCTGCTTGGTGACGTACGCGCCGATCCCGGCCGGGACGCCGGCGAAGAAGTCGACCGGCTCGAAGTCCAGGCGGCCCTGCTCGGCCAGCTTGGCGACGTCCGGCTGGGTCCGGGCCTGCTCGATCACGCTCGGCAGGTCGGCCAGCACGCCGCGGCCGAGCGCGTCGTACTTCTGGAGGATCGCCGCCAGGTAGGTGCCCTGCCCGCCGCCCAGGTCGCAGACCGCACCGGCCTCGGCGAACTCGGGGTAGGCGGAGACCAGGGCGTCGGAGAGCGCGTCGGTGAAGTCGGTCATCGCCTGGTTGAAGGTGGCGGCCGCACCCGGGTTGCGCTGGAGCCACGGCCAGAGCGCGGTGCCGTGCACCTTCTCGAAGCCGGGCTTGCCGGTGACCAGGCTGTGGTCCAGCGCGCCCCAGGAGGACCAGAGCCACTCGGCACCGACCATCCGGGCCATCGCGTCCATCGAGCCCGGCACGCCGGGGCGCAGCAGCTCGGAGAGACCGGTGTTGGCGAAGACGCCGGGCTCGGTCTCCTCGAAGACACCGTCCTCGGCGAGCAGCCCCAGCACCTTGGCGAGCGGGCCGGCGGCCACCCCGGCGCGCTCGGCGAGTTCGGCGGCCGGCAGCGGGCCGTCGGCCAGCAGCTCGGCGATCCGGTACTCGGCGGCCAGTGCCAGGCAGCGTGGCGTGGACGGGAACATGAGTTCGGAGAGGAACACCGCGCCGGCCGAGGCAGGGGCGGTCTGGGGAACGGCGGTCATAAGGGTGAGGCCTCCCTGCGGGGACCGGGCCGCGGGCGGACGGTGCCCGCGGCCCGAGCGGTCATGGGTGGACGGGACGACGGACCGGTCCGCCCTGCACGGACCGCCGGGCGGACCCGGTGGTGCGTGCGCGGCGGGCCCGTCGGCCCGGCACCGCGCGGCCCCGAACGGGCCGGGACCACGCGGCGGTTGCCCGGAAGGGGCTCAGCCCAGCAGGGCGAAGGCGAAGCCGCCGCCCGGGTTGGCCATGAACTTGTTGGTCGGCGGGATCTCCCCGCCGGCGGCGATGCCCACGGCCGGGCCGGACAGCGCGATCCGGGCCGGGGTCGGGACGGTCTCGGCGTCACCGGCGGCCAGCTGGCCCCAGTTGTTCCAGCCCCAGCCGAGCACCGAGCCGTCGGCGAGCAGTGCCAGCGCGTGGCCGCCGGTGCCCGGGTTGGCGTCGGTGCCGCCACCGCTGGCCGTCACCGCCTTGACGCCGGTCAGACCCGGCACCGGGGCGGGCACCGCGCGGTCGACGGTGGTGCCGTCGCCGAGCTGGCCGCCGTCGTTGAGGCCCCAGGCCGCGACGGTGCCGTCGGCCAGCAGCGCCACCGTGTGGTGGTAGGCGCCGACCAGCTGGGTGACCGGGCCGAGGCCCTGCACCTTCTGCGGGGCGGCGCGGTCGACCAGGGTGCCGTCGCCGAGCTGGCCGCGGTCGTTGAAGCCCCAGACCGAAGCGGAGCCGTCGGCGTGCACGGCCAGGCTGTGGCCGCCGCCGGCGCTCAGCCGGACCGCCGGCTCCAGGCCCTCGATCACGGCCGGACGCGGCCGGCAGTCGAAGGAGGCGGTCATGTAGGAGCGGACGATCCGGCCCTCGCGGGTGGAGTTCGGGCCGTCGCCCAGCTGGCCGCGGTCGTCACGGCCCCAGGACCAGACGGTGCCGTCGGCCTTGAGGGCCAGGTTGTGCGCGCCGCCGACGGCGAGCTCGATCACGTCCTCCAGGCCGTCGACCCGGACCGGGACCGGCTGCACGCCGAAGTTGGCCTCGCCGAGGGCGCAGAAGAAGCCCGCGCCCCAGGCCCAGACCGTGCCGTCCTCCAGCAGCGCGGCGCTGTGCCCGCCGCCGGCGCCGGCCGAGCGGACCCGGCCGGGCAGGCCGATCGTCCGGACCGGGCTCGCCTGGTTCTCCGTCGAACCGTCGCCGAGCTGGCCGAAGGCGTTGCGGCCGAAGCCCCAGAGCTCGCCGTCGGCGGTCAGGGCCAGGGCGTGACCGCTGCCGGCCACGACCCGGACCACGCCCTCCAGGCCCTTGATGTCCTGCGCGGCGGCCCGGTTGACGGTCCCGCCGTCGCCGAGCTGGCCGTTGGTGTTGTCACCCCAACTGCTGATGATCCCTGCCATGGTGATGCCACCTCTCAATCGTCGGGGAGCGTCAGGCCCAGAACTGGTCGACGGCGTACTGGTCCTCGGGGTAGGTCCAGAACTCGGCGATCAGGCCGTCCTGGATGCGCGCCACGTTGACGAACGGCATCTCGAGGCTCTTGCCCTCGCGCTCGTAGCGGGTGAAGACCGTGGCGAACGCGAACGTGTCGCTGGCGCCGATCTCGTGGATCTCCATCTGGATGCGGCCCTGGCAGATCTCGAACATCCGGCCGGCGAAGGCCAGTGCGGACTCGATGCCCTCGTGCGCGCCGGACAGTTCGCTGGTGCCCGGGTAGTAGTGCACGCAGTCCTTGGTCCAGTAGCCGGCGGCCTTCTGGACGTCGCCCACGGTGAACGCGGCGTAGACCGCCTCCATGAGCTTGGCGTTGGGGTGGTCGACGACCTTCATGATTCTCCTCCTGTGGGTGGTGCCTTGCGGGGCGGGAAGGGAAAGGTGAGGACGTCAGCCCGCGGCGCGGCGGACGACGTCGACCAGGGAGGCCCGGTCCGGGGCGGGGAACGGCGGCGGCCCGCCCGCGGCGGCCTGCTTGACCCGCAGCCGGATCTCCTCGTCCTCGTAGAGGCCGGCCGGGTTGTCGAGCGACATCATGGTGCGGGCCAGCCGGCGCCAGACCACCTCGTCGGTGGCGGCCGCCTCGGCCACGGTGCCGAAGGTGATGACGTCCGGCGGCAGCGGCGGCAGCTGCTGGCCGGCCACGGTGGCCCGCCAGAGCCGGGCCCGGCCCGCGTCGTTGCGGACCGCGTCCTCGAACCACGGGCGGAAGGTCCGCCCGGCCAGGCCGGCCGCCAGCGCGGCCTGCTCGGCGTCCGGCTCCGGGTGCTCGCGCACCAGGTCGGCCAGGCCGAGCACGTGGGCGATGGCCAGGGAGACCCCGCGCCCGTACGCCGGGTTGGTGGTGCAGACCGCGTCGGCGACCGGCAGGAAGCCGGGGACCGGCTGCGCGTTCTGCCCGTACAGCCGCAGCGAGTTGTCCAGGCCGCCCATCGCGTGCACCGGCGAGATCGGCGCGGCGACCTCCGGCGACACCCAGGGGGCCAGCAGCGGGGTGGCGCGGACCGCGGCGGTGAACGCGTCCTCGATGCGCAGCGCCTTCAGCTCCGTGTCGTCCGGCAGCACGCCGAAGGAGATGGTGAAGGTGTTGCTGTCACCGAGGAACAGCACGCCGGTGTAGTGGTCCCAGAGCCCGCCGGCGCCGAAGCCGCGGTTGAGCGGACCGGCCGGACGCGGGCTCAGCGCACGGTAGTAACGGGTGTAGTAGGTGATGTCGGCGCTCTGCGCGACCTGCTCCGGCTCGGCCAGGCCGTGCTCGCGGAGCCACTCGTGTCCCTGCGAGCGGCGACCGCTCGCGTCGATCACCAGGTCGGCCGCGACGCTGCGGCCGTCCTTGGTGACGACGCCGGTCACCCGGGCCGGGCCGCGGTCGGCCACGGTCAGGCCGCGCACCGTCTCGCCCCGCCGGAAGGAGATCCCGGGCCGGCGCAGCGCCTCCTGGCGGAGGATCAGCTCGAAGGTCGAGCGCCGGCTGCCGATCATCCGGAGCTCGGCGTCGGACGGGTGCGGGGTCTTGTCGGCCAGCGACGGCGGCATCGCCCGGCCGAGCTCGATCTCCCGGGCACCGGCCGCGACCAGGGCCTGGTAGACGGCGGGCAGCCGCTCCCGCAGGAGGTTGGTGCCGAGCGAGCCGAAGGCGTGCGACTGGTGCATCTGCGGCACGGTGGGCCGCTGCCAGTCGCTGTGCGCCAGGTCGACGGTGTCCGGCGCCTCGTTGGCGTCACGCTCCAGCACCGTGACGTCGTGCCCGAGGTCGGCGAACGCCAGCGCGGCCACCAGGCCCGCGACGCTGCCACCGATGATCAGTGTCCGTGTCATGACCTCAACCCGTGGTGGTGGGAGTGGAAAGGCTCGCCCGCGGGGTGTCCCGCGAGGTCTCGGCCTGGATGTGGAACCGGATGGACTTCGCGTTGGTGAAGCACTCGCGCATCGGGCGCACCAGGTCCCGGTGCTCCTCGGTCTCCTCCCAGGCCACGAAGTCGTCCAGGGCGCGCCACTCGCTGGTGATCAGCCACTGCTCCGGGTCGGTGGACGACTGGCAGACCTGGTCACGGACGTGTCCGGGGACACCCTCGGCCACCAGGTGGCGGACCTGCTCGTACGCCTTGAGGAAGTCCTCGCGGCGCTCTTCCTTGACGGTGATGAGGAAGAGCACGCGGCCTCGCGCCGCGCCCTCGTCGACCGGCATGGCGGTCTCCCTTCCGAGGTCGTTGGGTGTCAGGAGTGCGCGCGCAGGACGACGGCGCTGTTGAAGCCGTCGAAACCGCGGGCACCGATCAGCGCGGCGCCGACCTCGACGGCCTGCTCCTCGCGGACGAAGGCCAGCTCGCAGCCGTCGGCCGGGCGGGCCGGGCCCGCCGAGGGCGGGATCAGGCCGTTGTCCATGGCCAGCACCGCGGTGGCGGCGTCCAGTGCGCTGCCGCCCTGGTAGAGCCGCCCGGTCAGCGGCTTCTGGGTGGTGACGGCGGCCGGGCCGGCCTCGCCGAACACCTCGCGCAGCGCCTGCACCTCGGTGCGGTCGTACGCCGCGACGCCGACCGCGTCCGGGAAGGCCACGTCGACGTCGCCGGGGGTGAGCCCGGCCCGTTCGATCGCGGTGCCCAGCGCGCGGGCGTACTGGCGGACCGAGCCTGCGCCGGTCCGGGTGGTGGAGGCGCCGTCGTGGGTGGCGGCCCAGCCGGAGATCTCGGCGCGGATCCGGGCACCCCGGGCCAGCGCGTGTTCGAGGTCCTCGACCACGAAGACCGCGCCGCCCTCGCCCGGCACGTAGCCGGCCGCGCGCTCGTCGAACGGCAGGTACGCCGCCGCCGGGTCGGTGCCGGTGTAGAGCCGGCCGCTGCGCTGCTGGCAGGCGAGCGCGTACGGGCCGAGCGGCGCCTCGGTGCCGCCGGCCAGCACCACGTCCGCGCCGCGGCGGATCAGGCGGGCGGCGTGCGCCAGGGAGTCCAGGCCGCCGGCGCCCTCCGAGACGAGGACGCTGGACGGGCCCTTGGCCTGGTGCCGGATGGCCAGCTGGCCGACGGTCGCGGCGTAGAACCAGGCGATCGACTGGTAGGCGCCGACGGTCCGCGAGGTGTCCGGCTGCCAGAGCCGCTGGAGCTCGCGCTGGCCGAACTGGTTGCCGCCGGACGAACTCGCCAGCGCCACCGAGAACTTGTAGGGCTCGACCGTGGACGGATCCAACTCGGCTTCGCCGAAGGCCAGTTCGGCCGCCGCGTAGGCCAGGTGGGTCCAGCGGTCGGTCTGCACCTGGAGCCTGCGCTCGACGTACCGGTTGGCGTCGAAGTCGCCGACCTCGCCGGCCAGCGTGGTCTCGTACGAACTCGCGTCGAAGAGCGTGATCGGGCCGATCCGGCTCTCGCCGCCGCAGACCGTCTTCCAGTGGGCCTCACTGCCGGTCCCGCTCGGCGCGACCACGCCGACGCCGGTGATGACCGCGCGCCGCTCGCTCATCGGATCCTCCCGAGCTTGGCGAAGAGCATCGCGGACTGGAAGCCGCCGAACCCGCTGCCGACCGACAGCGCCGCACCGACCCGTACCTCACGGGCGTTGTTGGGCGTGTAGTCGAGGTCGCACTCGGGGTCCCGGTTCTGCCAGTTGGCGGTCGGCGGGACGACCCCGCGCTCGACGGCCAGCGCGCAGGCGGCCATCTCGATCGCGCCGATCGCGCCCAGCGAGTGGCCGACCATCGACTTGATCGAGCTGATCGGCACGCCGTACGCGGCGTGGCCCAGCGAGCGCTTGAACGCGCCGGTCTCGTGCCGGTCGTTCTGCCTGGTCCCGGAGCCGTGGGCGCTGATGTAGTGCACGTCCTCGGGGTTGAGCCGGGCCTGGCGGAGCGTGTCGCTGATCGCCTCGGACATCTCCAGGCCGTCCGGGCGCAGCCCGGTCATGTGGAAGGCGTTGCCGCGGTTGGCGTAGCCGACCACCTCGCAGTAGATCCGGGCGCCGCGCCGGCGGGCGTGCTCCAGCTCCTCCAGGACGAGCACCGCGCAGCCCTCGCCGAGCACGAAGCCGTGCCGGTCCCGGTCGAACGGCCGGGAGGCGTGCTCCGGGTCGTCGTTGTCCGGGGTGGTGGCCTTGATCGCGTCGAAGGAGGCCACGGTGACCGGGGAGATCGGCGAGTCGGAAGCACCGGTGATCATCACCTCGGCCTCGCCGTCCACCAGCAACTGGTAGGCGTGGCCGATCGCGTCGATGCCGGAGGTGCAACCGGTGGAGACCACCACGGCCGGGCCGTGCACCGCGTGCCGGGCGGCCACGTCGGCGGCCAGGCTGCTGGGGATCAGGCCCTGGTAGAGGAAGGGGCTGGTGACGTCCGGGTCGACCAGCCAGTTGCGGCCGGAGTCGCTGGCCACCACGAACTCGTCCTCCAGGACGATGGTGCCGCCGACCGCCGAGCCGAGCACCACGCCGGTGGCCTCACGGGTCTGTTCGTCGAGCTGCAGTCCGGCGTCGGACACCGCCTCCTGGGAGGCGGCCAGCGCGAACTGGACGTAGCGGTCGGCGCGGCGCAGCTCCAGCGGGGTGAGGCCGGCCGCGACTGCGTCGAAGTCCGCCTCGGCGGCGATCTGCGAGCGGAACGCCGACGGGTCGAACGCGCTGATCCTGCGGGTCGCCGTGCGGCCGGAGGTGATGAGGTCCCAGAAGGACTCCCGGGTGGTGCCGCCGGGCGCCACCACACCGATCCCGGTGACCACCACGCGGCGGGCGCCTGCGGAGGGGGATGCGGTCATCGCTCCCCCAGCACTATGTGTCCCTCGTGCGCCTTGGTGCCCGGGCCGTCCTCGGTGTCGACGTGGCCCAGCTCCGGGGAGGGCGCCAGCGGGCCGAGGTGGAAGACCGCGAAGGCCTCCTCGTTGCCGGTGTTGCGCAGCCGGTGCCGGACGTCCTTGGGGATGACCAGGCCCTGGCCGGCGAACAGCTCGAACGGCTTGTCGTCCAGGTCGAGGGTGAGCTCGCCCCGGACGAGGAGCACGAACTCCTCGCTGTACGGGTGGTAGTGCTCGCTGATCCGCTCCCCGGGCTGGAGCCGGGCGATCCCCATGAAGCCCGAGGTCGAGCCGACCGTGGCCGGGGAGAGCACCGCACGGGTCTCGCCACCGCGCTTCCGGTTGGCGGGGACGTCGTCGATGCCGACGATTCGGTAGTTCCTGACGGCCATGGCGCTCACTCCTCTTCGGCGGGGCCGGCCTGGGCGGTGCCCCGGTCGGCGGCGAGTGCCTCGACCTTGCGGCGGATGATCTCCAGCTGCACGGGCGAGTTGGTGTTGAGGCGTTCGGTCATGCCCTGGTCGTCGACCGGGGCGGCGGGCTTCATCGAGAAGTCCTGGATCCAGGTCATCCGGGTGCCGCCCTCGGGCAGCTCCTCGTAGCGCCAGTGGATCTGCATGTAGGCGAAGGGCCCGGTCTCGACCCGGTGGGCGTGGACGGTGCGGTCGGCCGCGTTGACGGTCCGGTCGCTGATCCAGCTCCAGATCCGCCCCTCCTCGTCCGGGTGCATGGTGAGCCGGAACCGGACGGTCTCGCCGCGCTGCTCGATGATCTCGGCGGACGCGTACTCGGTGAACAGCTCGGGCCAGCCGGCGACGTCGTTGGTGACGTCCCAGACGAGCTTGAGCGGGGCCTGGATGACGATGCCGTTCTCGGTGTGTCCGGCCATCGGTCAGCTCACCGCCCCGGCGCCCTGCAGCTGGGCGACGATCTCGTCGACGCTGAGGGCGACGGCGCCGTCCGGGACCTTGAGGCCGTACCGGTCGGCGATCACCGCCTCCAGCTCCAGGACGGCCAGCGAGTCGAGGCCGAGCTCCTCCAGGGGGACGTGCCGGGAGCCCTCGAAGACGTCCGGCGCCGCGCCGGCGCTGGTGATGAGGACGTTCTCGATCTCCGCCGCGGTGACGACCGTGGTCGTCCCGCCGGCCTGGTGGTCGGTCATGGTGCTGCCTCTCGTTTCTCCGGTGTAGGGACTGCTCCGGGGCGGGGGTGCCGCTCCGGGGCACAGCGCTGCTCCGGGGTGAACGGACCCCGTCGGTCAGGGCGCCGGCGGTGGTCGGGTCACCGACCGCCGGTACCGGACTCCCAGCTGTAGAAGCACTGGGCGACCGCGTCCTGCGGGGAGCGCCACGTGGCCAGGTAGGGGGAGATGAACGGGGTGAGCCGTTCGCTGACGCGGGCGAACTCGGGGTGGCGGCGGGCGGCGTCGACCGCTGCCTGACCCGGGTCGTCGGTCTCCAGCAGGTGGACGTAGGTGTCGCCGAGCAGGTACAGCGAGCGGTGGGTGACGCCGGCGATCCGCGGCAGTTCGGTCTCGTCCGACTCGCCGAAGATGCGGGCGACGTCGCCCTCCGATCCGGGCACCATCCGGGCGATGATCAGTGAGCGGTGCATGGGGGCTCCCCTCGGGGTGCGGTGGGCTCGGGCTGGTGGGGTCAGTGCTGCGGGCGGCCGACCGGCTGGATGGCACCGATGTCGAGCAGGATCCGGGGCACGTTGTCGCCGATCCACGACTCGACGACCCGGCCGTCGACGATCCGGTGGCAGGACATCTCGTGCACCGTGACCGGCTTGCCGGTCGGCGGGATGTCGAACAGCTGCCCCTGGTGGGTGCCGCGGGTGGTGAAGCGGGCGTAGACCCGGTCGCCGTCGCCGGCCACGTCCTCGACGGTCACGTGGACGTCGGGGAAGGCGTTGCGCCAGAGCAGCACGGCCTGGCGGAACGAGTCCGGGCCGGGCGGCATCGGGGGCAGGCCGGGGGCGTGCACCACATAGTCCTCGGCGAAGCGGTCGCCGATGGTGGACAGGTCGCCGTCGTTGAAGGCCCGCTCGGTCAGGTCGCGGATGAGGGCCTTGTTGGTCTCGACCGTGGTCTCGGTGGACGAGGTCATGACACTCCTTTGCTCGGCGGACGACCCTGCGGCCGAGGCCGTGGGCGGTCCGGGTGGGCGGAAGTCAGGGCTTCGCAAAGCGGGGCAGGGAAGGCCCCGGAGGTGGACCGGCGCAGGTCAGAGAAGTGCGGCGAGGGTGAAGCAGACCGCCGCACCGATCGCGCCCATGGTCCGGGTCTCGTGCGCCAGGTGCCACCGGCGGCGCTTGCCGCGCCAGGCGGCGTCGCTGTCCTGGTGGGGGCTCCAGCGCTCGATCTGGCGCCAGATCGGGCGGTTGACGCCCTCGGAGGCGACCGCGACGGTCGCCATGCCGACGGTGCCGGCCGCGTACAGCACCTTGGCCACCTTGCTCTCCGAGCGGACGGCCTTGGTGGCGCCCACGGTGGCGGTGGCGATGCCGTTCCAGAAGGCGATCGGGTGGAACACGTGCATGTCGATGAGCTGGCACGTGTTGACGTACCGGTCGTAGGGCAGAGAGTTCAGCATCGGCAGGATCGAGGTTTTCATGATCCACAAGGTGCCGAGCTGAACGCTGGACGATGTCACCAGCCAGACGTTCGCATTGTCCTTCATGTCGATTCCTCGAATCGATCCTGGAGATCACGGGACGTTCGCCGAGTGTTCGGCGAACCGGGGCGGGGTCGCCCGGTGCGATGGCACGGGACCCCGGGGGCCGGGGCATCTCGGCCCCCGGGGCGGCCCCGCCGGCTCATCCTTGCCGCCGGGTGGTCCCAGTGTCAGGAGGCATCCGTCTCCACCGGGCTGGGACGTCGCCCGGGCGTCCACGGACCGCGTCCCGGTCCTCCCGGGCCGGTTGCCCAGCCGGTTCGTTGCACCAACCAGCCGGGGAGGAGGCCGTGTTGACGCGCGCACCGGCTGCACCCTACGGTGCGAGCGGGCACTCACTCACTTGACTGTCCGGGCCCGCGACCACCCTGCCGAGCCGACCGGCCGGCGGACATCCCAGGAGGTGTCGAGCCGATGACGATCGATGTGCACGGCCACATCACGTCGCCCGAACTCTTCCGCCGGTTCCCCATGCCGCCGAGCCTCGTCGACGTCGACGGCATGGTGGAACTCAAGGCGGCGGCCGGGATCACCACGTCCCTGGTCGGCAGTCCCGTAGGCGCGGGCACCATGGTGCGCACGCCGGGACTGGACAACTACCGCCAGCCGCTCGACACCCTGGAGCGGTTCCACGACTGGCTCGGCGAGCAGGTCCGGGCCCGGCCCGGAGCCCTCCGCGGATACGTCTACACCAACCCGCTGGGCTCCGACGCCGAGCTGGCCGCCACCGCCAAGCGCCTCGAACAGCCCGAGTTCGTGGGGCTGATGGTGAACTCCAGCATCGAGGGGCGCTTCCTCGACGGCCCGGAGGCCGACGCCTTCTTCGCGATGGCCGCACAGTACCGGACCCCGGTCATGCTGCACCCGCCGGCCGAGCCGGCCGGTGCCGGCGAGCTGGACGACCTGCGGCTGGTCGAACAGATCGCCCGGCCCTGCGACGTCACGCTGGGAACGGCGGCGGTGCTCTTCGCCGGCTGGCTGGAGAAGTACCCCGACCTGCGGATCGTCGCGCCGGTCTGCGGCGGCGGGCTGCCGCTGCTGCTGGAGCGGCTGGAGCTGGCCCGGCGGATGCCGGTCACCTTCGGGCGGCCGGGCGCGGGCGGCCCGCCGCCCGGCGCCGGCGGGCCCCCGGCGGGTGTCGGCGGACCCCCGCCCGGTGTCGGCGGACCCCCGGCGGGCGGGCCCGGTGCGGCGGGCCGGCCCGGCGGTCCCGGAGGGCCGGGGACGGGCGGGCCGGGCG
>NZ_JBHXKE010000271.1:0-11668 GCF_042722765.1 Kitasatospora sp. NPDC058406 | reverse complement strand
CCACCACGCGGTGGCGGCCCGGGGGCGCGCGTCGGCCGGGTACCGGGGCCGGCCGGGGTGCTCGGCTCAGCCGGTCTTCTCGACCCGGGCGGCCCAGCGCTGCTCGACGTTGCTGATGCGCCAGTAGCCGAGGGCGCAGGCCCAGACCACGACGAACAGTCCGACGATGACGTAGCCGACGTTGTCGAGACTGATCTCGGCGATCCAGGTACTGACCGGGTCGGTGAGGTCGAGTTTCTCGTGCAGGACGGAGACCAGCTCGATGGTGCCGATCAGGAAGGCGACGGCGATGGAGAGGCCGGTGATGGTGAGGTTGTAGTAGACCTTGCGCACGGGGTTGGAGAACGCCCAGTGGTAGGCGAAGTTCATGAAGGTGCCGTCGAGGGTGTCGAACAGGCTCATGCCGCAGGCGAAGAGCAGCGGCAGGCAGAGGATGGCGTACCAGGGCAGGCCGGAGGCGGCGCCGGATCCGGCCATCACCATCAGGGCGACCTCGGTCGCGGTGTCGAAGCCGAGGCCGAAGAGCACGCCCAGCGGGTACATCTGGCCGGGGCGGGTGATGGACTTGGTGAGGCGGCCGAGGATCCGGTTCATGAAGCCGCGCTCGTCGAGGTGCTTCTCCAGCTGCCGCTCGTCGAACTGCCCGGCCCGCATGGCCTTGTAGACCTTGTAGATGCCGGCGAGCGCGAACAGGTTGAGCGCCGCGATCAGGTAGAGGAAGGTGCCGGAGACGCTGGTGCCGATCACGCCGAGCACACCGTGGACGCTGGATTCCTCGTCGACGAGGGTGCCGGCGAACTGGGCGCCGCCGGCGACCAGGGCGGCCATCGCCATGACGATGCTGGAGTGGCCGAGCGCGAACCAGAAGCCGACCGAGATCGGGCGCTGCCCGTCCGCCATCAGCTTGCGGGTGGTGTTGTCGATGGCGGCGATGTGGTCGGCGTCGAAGGCGTGCCGCATGCCGAGGGTGTAGGCGGTGACGCCGAGTCCGACGCCGAAGACCTGGGTGCCGACGGTGTAGTCGTTGGGCGCGACCAGCAGGAACAGCGTGCCGAAGGCGACCACGTGCATGGCGGCGATGACGCCCAGCAGGACCGCGGTGCGGACGGTGTCCCGGCGCTGCCAGCGGGGCGGCTGGGCGAGTGTCGTTCCGGGGGACTCATTGGTCAGGGACATGGGCGGGCAGCCTCTCCAGCTCCTCGATGGGGGGCACCCCCGGGTGAGGTCGGGGGAGTCGTGCACGCCGTGGCCGGTCTCCTGGCTCTGGGTGGACGGCTCCGCCCGCGTCCGGGCAGGGCCGAGCGCGTCCCTGACTCGTCTTCCCGGCGCCGTGCGGCACCGGTGACTGCCCGCGTGCGCGGACCCGGCAGGGACGCTCCCCGTTCACAGTGGCGAGGGCCGCTCCGGACTGGCTCCCGAAGGAGCGTCACCGGTCTTCCCGAGCACCACGGCGGGACCACCGTAGGGGCATGCCGCACTTCTCGACAAGGTTGCGCAGTTGCGCATATGTTGCAATAACGCAACGTGGCGGCATGCGTACGAGTGGGGGACGGGGTGGCACGGGCGATCGACGACGCCGCGGCACGCGCGGCGGCCGAGGCCGTGGCCGGCCGGGACGGGCTGCGCCGGGCGGCGGCCCGGTTCGCGCTGCTGGCCGAACCGGGGCGGCTGGCCGTGCTGGTGGCCCTGCGCGCGGCCGGGCCGATCCCGGTCTCCGACCTCGCCCTCGCCTGCGGCGTGAGCCCCACCGCCGTCTCGCAGACCCTGCGCCTGCTGCGGGCGTCCGGCGCCGTCACCGCGGTGAAGGAGGGCCGGGTCGTCCGGTACGCACTGGCCGACGAGGCGCTGGGGCACCTCCTCGACGAGGTGCCCCGCGCCGGCGCCTGACGAGCGCCCGGTGACGGGCGGCCGACGGCCGTCCGCCCGGTGTCCTCAGCCGGTGAGCTGGCCCGGTCGGCCCGGCACCCAGAGCGGGGCGGGACCGTCCTGCCGCATGAACCGCGCCGCGTGCTCCTCCAGACACGCGGCCGTAGCCCCCGGGTCGTCGTCGCTCAGCTCGCCCAGGGCGCCCGCGGCGCACCGGGCGCAGGCCAGCACGAGCGCGAGCGTGTCCTGGCGGCGGTGCCGCCCGCGGACGTACGCCTCGCACCGTTCGGCGATGCGCGTGCGGTGGAGTTCCCGCTCGGTCTCGGCGCCGTGGCCGGCGGACGCGGCCTGGACGCCGTGCCAGACGAGGGCGAAGGCGTCGGGTTCGGCCGGGTGGGAGGCGTCGTCCCGCCGGGCCCGCTCGCGGGCCTCGGCGGCCTGCCGGCCCAGCCGGTCGAGCGCCGCCGGGCCGTCCCCGTCGTGCGCCTGGAGGACCAGCTCGGCCGCCCGGTGCACCACCGACTGCAGGACGGCCTCCGCGGGCACCCGCAGCCCGGGCGCCGCCGGGTCGGCGAAGGCCAGCCAGGCGTCCGCGAACGAGGCCGCCCGCATCTGCCACAGCCAGGGCCGGGTGTCGGCCCCGCCGCCCCGCCGCTCCTCGGCCGCAAGCCGGATCAGGCCCGCCGCGGCGAGCTCCGCCGCACCCTCGTCCGGCCGGAGACCGAACAGTCGTCCACTCCTCAACACGCACCCCCGCGTCAGTGACCATCACCTGGTGACGGCACATCCCACCACATCGGAACGCGGACGAACCGGCCCGGGCCGCCGATGAGACCTACGACACGTGGCCGGTCGACTACACCGTGCACTCTCCGGGCGCCGTCGGTGGGCGGTGCCCCGGACGCCCCCGTCACCGTGGGTCACACGCGCCGCGACCGCTCCCCGCCGCGACGCGCTGCGGGAGGCGGCCGTGGCCGTGCTCCGGGACGGTCAGCCGCCGTAGACGCCGACCTCGTGCAGCGAGTAGCCCCAGGAGGTGCCGCGCTGCAGGCCGTGGACGCGGACCTGGCGCGCCGGGACACCGGCGAACCGTGCCGTGTCGAGGCCGCCGTCACCGTCGGCGGTGGCCCAGACGGGCTGCCAGGTCGCGCCGTCGGTGGAGACCTCGATGCGGTAGGACCGTCCGAACGCGCGCTCCCAGTCCAGGGTGACCCGGCCGACCAGGGTGGTGGCCCCGAGGTCGATCCGCAGCCACTGGTCGTCGCTCCAGTCGCTCGCCCAGCGGGTGGCCGTGCTGCCGTCCACGGCCCGGCCGGGTGCGTAGCTCGTGAACGGGTTCCACTCGCTGGAGCTGGCGGCGGCGGGTGCTCCCGCCGCCAGGTTCACGGTGGCCCGGTGCTGTTCGGCCGCGCCCCAGGTGGTGAGGTAGGACTCCGCGCCCCGGAAGAGGTCGTCCACCACGTCCTGGCCGCCGACCAGCCGGACGTCCTCCAGCCAGTCCGGGACGAGGCCGTAGTGGGCGGCGCCGTCGGTGTTGAGGTCCCAGGTGCGGCTGCCGGTGGTCTGACGGTCGATCAGGGAGCCGCCGTCCGCGCTGCGGAACGGGTAGCGCACCGGGTTCGCGGTGTCCGCCCCGCGCGGGCCCGGCCAGCCGCCCACGCCGTTCATGTCGGTGCCGTAGCCGTACCCGACGCGGTACTTGTCGCGCAGTGCGTCGGTGCGCCCCGCCTCCGCGCTGAACCCCTCGGCGCCGTGCATGTACTGGGCGACGAAGCCGCCGAGCCGGTAGACCCGCTCGGTCCAGTCGAGGTCCATCCAGCTGTGCGAGGAGAGGACGCCGGGGTACGACTGCGATTCGAGGACGTCGAAGGCGCGGCCCGCCGCCTTGACGCTCATGTGGTCGACCTCCAGCATCATCTTGCGTTTCATCAGGCCGCGCACGGCGTACTCGCCGAGCTCGGTCAGGCCGCGGGTGTTGCACTGCGCGTCCCCGGCGTACGAGGGGACCGTCACGCCCGGGGGGAGCTGCTGCTGCACGGAGGCCGTCACCGGGGCCAGGCCGATGGGGTTGTCGTGCTGCGGGCCGGTGCACCGCTCGGTCTGCCAGAAGGTGCCGGTCGACAGGAACTGGCCGGCGTTGATCGCCGTGCCGAGGCCGCCCTCGTCGAACCGCACCCCGCACAGCGCGTTGTCGAACTTGTGGCAGAGGAACATGCTGCGGACACCCAGCCGGTGCAGCTCGTCCAGTCCCCGGTCGATGTCGTCGCGGCTGCACTGGGCGACGTCCAGGATCTGCTTGCAGCCGAACGGCTCCGAGGTCTCCACGCCGAGGACGACGGCCAGTTTGCCCTGGCGGACGACCTCGCGGGCCTGCGCGCTGTCGGTGACGATCCGGAACCAGCCCCTGCCCGGTCCGCCGTACATGCGGTCGACGTAGGCCTGGAGGTCGTACGTCTTCTGCGCCTGGAGGCGGATGGAGGTCATCTCGTCGCAGCTGCGGTCCTTGAAGAAGTAGACCGAGCAGATCACCCCGTTGGTGACCAGGTCGTTGACGAGGACCCGCTGGCCGCCGCGCCAGGCGCGTTCGACCCAGGCGTAGTAGTTCTGCTGGTGGGTCAGCGAGTCGTGGGCCGGCCAGTCGGCGAACGTCGGCCAGCCGTCGGGGTCGTGCCGGCCGTCGCCGCCCTTGGTGATGAGGTCGAAGAAGGCGAGCGACCCGTCGGGGTAGTGCTCGGGACAGTCCTTCAGGGCGTCCGCGACGCCGGCCTCCGAGAAGGCCTTGCCGCAGATGAGCCGGCCGCCGAAGGCCTCGTTGGACATCAGGTGGTTGTGCGCGTCGACGAAGCCGCGGACCCTGCCCTGGGCGTCGGTGCCCCGGAAGGGCTCGCCCGTGACGTCGATCCGGGAGTCGGGCGCCGGGCGGGAGGCGGGCTCCCACCAGTCGGCGCCGCTCGCCGCTCCGGGCGCCGGGGAGGCGAGCATCGCGGCGGCGAGGGCGAGGAGGGAGATCAGCAGGGTGACGATTCGTGGCCGGGCGTGGGGGAGTCGGGTCATGGTCACCACTCAGTTCCGGACGAGCGGACGACGCGGTCGAAGGGCCGTCCGCTCGGAGCGCGAGAACCCCGCCGGATCGACTGTCATGTCCCGCGTACTCGGTGTGACGAGAATCGCCACTGTTGGAATCCGCGTCAATAGCTCGGGACGGAACGGGTGGACCGACGGCGGACGGCGGGCAGCCGGAAGGGTGCCCGGCCGGACGTTCCGGCGGGGCACCCTGCTGCCCGGCACGATCAGCCGGCGGTCGCCGCCATGCTCTCGCGCACCGTGACGAGGCACGGGTCGCAGTAACTGTCCGGCAGCCCGGGCTGCCCGTCGGAGCCGCCCGGCACGACGCGCTGACCCGGTTCCAGGAACCGGCCGCAGAGCGACTTCGACGCATCCTCCTTCGCCACGACGTGCCAGACCAGGGACGGCGGGTTCACCGCCGGATCGTGCTCGGCCCACATCTCGTACATGGCACCCTCCCGGAACAGTGGGGTCGGTCCCTCCATGCAATCCCCCGCGGCCCCGGTCGGCCATCGGAGGGGGCCCGGTGGGATGGCGGCACGCCCCGCCGTGCGGCGTTCGGGCGACGGCGCCCCCGTCCGGCCGCCCCGGAGCGGTGCCCGGAAACTCGATGGACGCGGCGGAGCGACGGGTGCAATAGTCCGGGCGTGACCGAGACCACAGGATCCTCCGTGTCCGTATCGCTGGCCGACGGCCTCGTCCTGCGGGAGGCGGGGCCGGCCGACCTGGAGCAGATCGGCGCGCTCCTCACCGAGCGCGGCGAACCGGGGGACGCGCTGGACCACCGCCTGGTGGTCGACGACCCCGACGCCGGGTACCCGTCCTGCGCGGTGGTCGTCGACGGGGACCGGGTGGTCTCCACCGCGACGCTGCTCGACGAGGAGGTCCGCATCGGGAGCGTCCGGCTGCCCGCCGGCCAGGTCGAACTGGTCGCCACCGACTCCGCGTACGAGGGGCGGGGTCTGGTCCGGGCCCTCATGCGGTGGGCGCACGACCGGTCCGCCGCCCGGGGGCACCTCGTCCAGGTGATGATCGGGATTCCGTACTTCTACCGGTTGTTCGGCTACGAGTACGCCATCGACATACCGCGGACGCAGGCCGTGCGGAGCCTGCCGACCGGGGAGGGCACGCCGACCGGGGAGGGCGCGCTGCTGCTCCGTGCCGCCGGACCGGCCG
Source organism: Kitasatospora sp. NPDC058406 (assembly GCF_042722765.1). NCBI lineage: Bacteria > Bacillati > Actinomycetota > Actinomycetes > Kitasatosporales > Streptomycetaceae > Kitasatospora > Kitasatospora sp. NPDC058406. Next base: position 5,560 of record NZ_JBHXKE010000271.1, on the reverse strand, counting down.
ACATCCCGGCCGTGACGGCGCTGCAGGACGCGGCACAGGCCGGGTTCGACGTCGCCGTCGCCCACCCCGAGGCGCGCTGGCGGTGGCTGCTGGAGCACGACGCCAGCAGCCTCCGAGTCCTCGAACGCGCCGGGTCGGTCGCGGCCGTCGGGCGGATCACGCCCCCGGGCGAGCAGATGCTGCTGGCCGAGGCCGCGGCGGTCGACGAGGCGGCGGCGCGGGAGCTGCTCCGCGCCGCCGCCGCCCTGGTGCCCGAGGGCGGGCTGCGGGTCGTCCACCGGGCCGGCACCGTGACCGCCGCCGCCTGGCAGGAGTTCCTCGACGACGGGCCGCGCCGCACGGCGGAGCAGTACTACGTCCGCATCCCGGACGTCGCGGTGCTGCTCGACCGCCTGCGGCCGCTGTTCTGGGAGCGCCTCGCCGCGGCCGGCGTCGACCGCGTCGGCCGGGACGTCGTGATCTCCACCTTCGGCGCCCACTACCGGATCCCGGTCCTCGCGGACGGACTCGGCGAGGTCGTCACCGGCGGCCCCATGCAGGGGCCCGGCCTTGCGAAGGGCGCCGGGGTGGCGCCCGACCAGCTCCCCGCGCTGCTGTTCGGCCCGCACGGCATCGAGGGGCTGGCCCGGATCCGCCCCGACGTCTACGGAACGGACGAGGAGCTGTTCCCGGTGCTGTTCCCGCCGCTCACGGCCGACTTCCTGAGCTACTACCTGCCGTACTGAGGCCCGGACCCGGGCGGTGTGCCGCCCGGACGTCCGCCCGGGGGCGCGTCGGACCGGACTCGCTGCTGCGGACCGGCGCGGGGCGCGCGGCGTCTACGCGACGACCCCGGTCGCCCAGGCGCTGGCGACCGCCGCCTTCGTCCTGGTGGACGCCTTCTGGCCGTTCGTCCTCGCGGTGTGCGCGGCCACCGGTGCCGAGGCGGCCGGACTGGCCGCGCGCAGCCCGCTCATCCGGCATCACGGCGGCGACCGGCCGCAGGAGTTCCGCGCCCTGTCGGCCGGCTGGACGGTACAGGTGGGTACGGTGACCGCCTACCGGCTGCTGGTCCTCGGCAACGCGGTCGCCTTCGCGGCGTCCGCCGCGATCCTGCTGTTCCTGCCGCCGGCCGCGCCGCCGCCGGCCGTCCGCTGGGCGCGGCGCGAGCAGCGGGCATCGGACGCCCGCGCACCGCGGCCCGAGAGCGCGCGGGCGGTCTGACACCCGGGCCGCGACCGCCGTCCCGTCACCCGTTCGGTCCTGCCCGCGAGGCGGTGGGCACGTGCGCCACGAGTGAATGGAACGGCCTGCGAGCAAGGGAGTCGACGTGTACTACAGCAGTGGGAACTACGAGGCGTTCGCCCGCCCCCGCAAGCCGGACGGCGTGGAGCGGAAGAGCGCCTGGTTCGTCGGGGCGGGGCTGGCGTCGCTGGCCGGGGCCGCCTTCCTGGTCCGGGACGGGCAGCTGCCGGGGGAGCGGATCACCGTCCTGGAGCGGCTGAAGCTCCCCGGGGGCGCGCTGGACGGTATCAAGGAGCCCGGCAAGGGCTTCGTGATCCGCGGCGGCCGGGAGCTGGAGGACCACATGGAGTGCCTCTGGGACCTCTTCCGCTCCGTCCCGTCGCTGGAGATCGAGGGCGCCTCCGTCCTCGACGAGTTCTACTGGCTCAACAAGGACGACCCGAACTTCTCGCTCCAGCGGGTGACCGAGCGGCGCGGCGAGGACGCCGGCACCGACGGGCTCTTCGCACTCGACGACCGCGCGCAGAAGGACCTCGTGCGGATCTTCCTCACCACCCACGAGGAACTGGAGGGCAAACGGATCGACGAGGTGTTCGGGCGGGAGTTCCTGGAGAGCAACTTCTGGCTCTACTGGCGCACCATGTTCGCCTTCGAGGAGTGGCACGGCGCCCTGGAGATGAAGCTCTACCTCCACCGCTTCGTCCACCACGTCGGGGGACTGCCGGACCTGTCCGCACTGAAGTTCACCAAGTACAACCAGTACGAGTCGATGGTGCTCCCGCTGACCCGGTGGCTGCTGGACCAGGGCGTGGTCTTCCGCTTCGGGACCGAGGTCACCGACATCGACTTCGACCTCGCCCCGGGGCGCAAGCTGGCGACCAGGATCCACTGGACCGAGGCCGGGCGGCCGGGCGGCGTCGACCTCGGGGCGGACGACCTGGTCCTCACGACCATCGGCTCGCTCACCGAGAACTCCGACAACGGCGACCAGCACACCCCGGCCCGGCTCGACGAGGGCCCCGCCCCGGCCTGGGACCTGTGGCGCCGGATCGCCGCGAAGGACCCCTCCTTCGGGCACCCGGAGGTGTTCTGCGGCAACATCGCGCAGAGCAAGTGGGAGTCGGCGACGGTCACCACCCTCGACCCGCGGATCCCGCGGTACATCCAGAAGGTCGCCAAGCGCGACCCGTTCTCCGGCGGTGTCGTCACCGGTGGCATCGTGACCGCCCGGGACTCCTCCTGGCTGCTCAGCTGGACGGTCAACCGGCAGCCGCACTTCAAGCAGCAGCCGGCGGACCGGATCGTGGTCTGGCTCTACTCGCTCTTCGTGGACCGGCCCGGCGACTTCGTCCGCAAGCCGATGCAGGAGTGCACGGGGGAGGAGATCACCCGGGAGTGGCTGTACCACCTGGGCGTCCCCGTGGAGGAGATTCCCGACCTCGCGGCCGAGGGCGCGCGGTGCGTGCCGGTGATGATGCCGTACGTGACGTCCTTCTTCCTTCCCCGCCATGCCGGGGACCGGCCGGACGTGGTGCCGGAGGGCGCGGTCAACTTCGCCTTCATCGGCCAGTTCGCCGAGACGACCCGGGACACGATCTTCACCACCGAGTACTCCGTCCGCACCGGCATGGAGGCGGCCTACCGTCTCCTCGGCATCGAGCGCGGTGTGCCCGAGGTGTTCAACTCGACCTACGACCTGCGCAAGCTGCTCGCCGCGACGAGCCGGCTGCGCGACGGCGAGCAACTCGACCTTCCGGGGCCGGCGTTCGTGCGCAAGCACCTGCTGCACCGGCTGGACGCGACCGAAGTCGGCGCGCTGCTGGCCGAGTTCGGCCTGATCGCCGAGCCCGAGGAGTAGCCGGCCCGGGCGCGTCCCTGTCCGGCGCGGCCGACCGTACCCCTGCCGAACGGCGGGGGTACGGCGGCTTCGCGGCGGCGGCGACGCCGGTCCGGCGAACGCATCGACCGCACCGGGCACGGTCGGGTAAGCTTTGCATGACTATTTTGACTATTACGGGGGTGGATGATGCAGGGGCTCACCGTCAACGAACTCGTCCGGATGTGGATCGAGGGCTGGATCGTCTCGCGGGGCGCGAGCGACCCCGTGGACGAGCCGTGGGGGTGGACCGTCGACGTCGGACAGAAGGCCCAGGTGTCGCGGCACGTCCTGCCCGAGCCCACCGAGGCCGACGTCCGGAAGATCGTGGCCGGTACCAGCGCGCCGGGGACGTGGCTGAAGCTCTTCGCGGACGACGACACCGTCCGTCCCTGGCTCGGCCCCGGCTGGCAGTTCGACGTGCCGGGCTTCCTGATGACCGTGCCGCTCGCCGCCGAGCGTCCGACGGTGCCGGCCGGCTACGCCCTCACCTCGTGGAGCCGGGGCGGCGTGGTCCGGGTGCTGGTCCGCACCGCCGACGGCCACTTCGCCGCGCGCGGTCAGATCGCCTGCACCGGCGCCACCGCCGTCGCCGACCAGATCGAGACCGCGCCCGAGCACCGCCGGCGCGGTCTGGGCGGCCTGGTGATGCGCACCTTGCAGGACGCCGCCCGCCGGAGCGGGGCCGACACCGGTCTGCTGGTCGCGACCCCGGACGGCCGCGCGCTCTACGCCTCCCTCGGCTGGACCGCCCGCGCCACCATGGCGAGCCTCTACTTCGCCCCGGAGGCCGCCGGCCGCTGACGCCCGACTTCTGACGCCCTGCCGCTGGGGTGCTGCCGCTGACGCCCTGCCGCTGGGGTGCTGCCGCTGACGCCCGGCCGCTGGGGTCCGAGCGCGGGCCGGCCCGGAGCACGTCGGTGCTCCGGGCCGGACACCCGGCCTCACCCCGGGCGGCGGTTCAGCACTGGGGCCGCCTGCCGTGGTTCGCGGCGTGCTTGCGGCGGGCCTTCTTCTTGCGGCGTCGCTTGGACGACATGGCGCCTCCTCCATGGTTCCGACCCCCGACCAACGTCTCACATCACCGGCCCGCCGTCGCGCCGTGCCGGGAGGCGGCCCGGGGTGCACCGCACGGGCGCGGTGGTCCGCCGCGCGGTGGACCACGGCGCACGCGGGAGTCGGTGCGGTGCGGGATCAGGCGCTCTGCCAGAGCGCGGGGGTGTTGGGCGGCTCCCAGCCGGGCTGGGCCTGGTGGCCCTGGAGGCAGCGGTAGGTGCCGCCGCCGTAGGTGACGGTGGCGCCGGCCTGGTAGACGGTGCCCGCCGCCCAGGTGCCGCCGGGGGTGCCGGGACCGGGGCCCGGACCGGGGCCGGGGCCCGGTCCCTGGGAGTCGGTCTTCAGGGTGAGTCCGTAGCCCTGGAGGATGGGGTTGACGGGCTGGAAGTAGGTGGTGCCGCCCTGCGAGCAGTTGCCGGAGCCGCCGGAGGTGACGCCCTGAGCCTGGCTGCCGGAGATGAACGAGCCGCCGGAGTCCCCGGGTTCGGCGCACACGCTGGTGCGGGTGACCCCGGAGACGGTGCCCTCGGCGTAGGTGACGCTGGTGTTGTGCTGCTGGATGGTCCCGCAGTGCCAGCCGGTGGTGGAGCCGGACCGGCAGACGGAGGAGCCGACGGGCTGCAGCACCGAGCCGGTCACCTGGACGTTCCCGCCGGGACCGCTCACGTACGGGGTGGCGGTCCAGCTGCTGTTGGCGGCGACCCACGCCATGTCGTTGCCGGGGAAGACCGAGGCCTGGAAGCTGCCCTGGGAGGCCCGGTTGGACCCGGTGGTGGAGGAGCCGGCACGCCCGCAGTGGCCGGCGGTGGCGAAGCCCTGGGTGGTTCCGCGGGTGATCGCGAAGCCCACGGAGCAGCGGCTGCTGCCGCCGATGTAGTAGGCGTCGCCGCCGCGGATGTCGTAGAGCGGCCGGGGTGTCTCGGTGACCGTCTCCACCCGGACCAGTGCCCGGTCCACGCCGGCCGCCGTGACCAGCCGCTCGGCGGCGCGCGCGTCGGTGGCCTGGAGCACGACGGCGTTGGTGCGCACGTCGACGAACCGTACCGGCGCCGCGACCGCGGTGGTGTGCCCGGCGGCGCGGTCGAGTGCGGCGAGGGTCCGTTCCAGCGTGCCGAGCGGGTGGGTGACGAGGGCGGGGCTGGCGCCGGCCGCCCGGATCGTCTCGGCGTCGGCGGGCCGCGTGGTGGCGACGGTCAGGGTGGCGGCGTCGGGGCCGTCGACCCACGAGCCGGCCCAGGTGCCGCCCAGGCCCTGGGCCAGGGCCGCGGCCCTGGCGCCCGCCCGGGCCTCGTTGGCCAGCCGGGTCCTGGCCCGGTCGGGGGTGAGGCCGAGGTCGCGCTGCAGCGCGGCCAGCACCTCGGGCGGCGCCGCGGACACGCCGAGCGGGTCCGGGGGGGGGGCCGC
>NZ_JBHXKE010000270.1:0-11718 GCF_042722765.1 Kitasatospora sp. NPDC058406 | reverse complement strand
GGCCGTTTCAGGGCAGTGCCCGGGCACCACCGCGCCGTGCGACCTAGGTCTCCGGACCCGGGCCCCGCCCTGCCGGGGACCGACGCGACCGCCGCGCGGGCGGCGGTAGGTTGGCCGTATGCCCCCCGTGCCCAGCAACCACCGGCACGCCGGCCTGCTGCCCGTCGACCGCATCCCGGTCGGCCCGCCGCCGGACGGCTCCCTGCCCGCCTGTGAACCGTGCCTCGCCGGCATCGAGGCCGTCAGCCAGGCCCTCCTCGGGATGAGCCGCCACCTGGAGGTCCGCGAGGTCCTGCGCCGGATCACCGCCTCCGCCCGTCGCCTGCTCGGCGCCGAGTACGCGGCCCTCGGCGTCCCCGACGACCACGGCGGCTTCGCCCAGTTCGTCGTCGACGGCGTCACCGACGAGCAGTGGAAGGCCATCGGCCCGCTGCCCCGCCAGCACGGCGTCCTCGCCGCGATGCTCCACGAGAGCGGCCCGGTCCGGCTCGCCGACGTCCGGCAGGCCCCCTCCTTCGGCGGCTGGCCCTCCGCCCACCCCGAGCTCGGCGCCTTCCTCGGCATGCCCATCGTCGACACCGACCACGCCGACGACGAACCCGAGGTCCTCGGCGTCATCTACCTCGCCAACAAGCAGGGCGGCGGCGGCTTCACCGACCACGACGAGGAACTCCTGCGGATACTCGCCGCCCACGCGGCCCTCGCCCTCTACAACGCCCGCCTGTACGAGCGCAGCCGCGAGCTCACCCTCGCCGGCGAACGCGCCCGGATCGCCCACGACCTGCACGACGCCGTCTCGCAGAAGCTGTTCTCGCTGCGCCTCACCGCCAAGGCCGCCGCCAAGCTCGTCGACCGCGACCCCGTCCGCGCCCGCGCCGAACTCGCCGAGGTCGGCCGGCTCGCCGCCGAGGCCGCCGACGAACTGCGCGCCGTCGTCGTCGAGCTGCGCCCCGCGGCCCTGGAGGAGGACGGCCTCAGCGCCACCCTCGCCTCCCAGGTACAGGTCCTCGACCGCGCCCACGGCGCCGACATCGCCTTCGCCGCCGACGGCGTGCGCGCCCTGCCGGCGGCCCAGGAGGCGGCCATGCTGCGGGTCGCCCAGGAGGCCCTGCACAACGCGCTGCGCCACTCCGAGGCCCGCCGCGTCACCGTCACCCTGGCCGGCACGCCCGGTCGCGGCGCCGTGCTGCGGGTCAGCGACAACGGCCGGGGCTTCGACCCCGACTCCGTGCGCCGGGCCGGCCGTCACCTCGGCCTGGCCTCGATGCGCGACCGCGCCGCCGCCGTCGGCGGCCGGCTCACCCTGGACTCGGCCCCCGGCAGGGGAACGGTCGTCGAGATGGAGGTCCCCGGTGCCTGACACCGTGTCCGCGATCCGGGTCCTGCTGGTCGACGACCACCAGGTGGTCCGCCGGGGCCTGCGCACCTTCCTGGAGGTGCAGGACGACATCGAGGTGGTCGGCGAGGCCGCCGACGGCGCGGAGGGCGTCGACCGGGCCCGCGCGCTCGACCCGGACGTCGTGCTGATGGACCTCAAGATGCCGGGCGTGGACGGCATCGAGGCGCTGCGCACGCTCAAGGAGGAGGGCAGCCGGGCCCGGATCCTGATCGTCACCAGCTTCACCGAGCACCGCACGATGGTTCCCGCCCTGCGGGCCGGCGCCGCCGGGTACGTCTACAAGGACGTCGACCCGGAGGCGCTGGCCGGTGCGATCCGCTCGGTCCACGCGGGCCACGTGCTGCTCCAGCCGGAGCTGGCCGAGGCCCTGCTCGCCGACGACGGCCCGCGTGCCCCGCAGGGCCGCGGCGGCACCCTCACCGAGCGCGAGCGCGAGGTGCTCGGGCACATCGCGGACGGCCGCTCCAACCGGGAGATCGCGCGCAGCCTGCACCTGTCCGAGAAGACGGTGAAGACGCACGTCTCCAACATCCTGATGAAGCTGGACCTCGCCGACCGCACCCAGGCCGCGCTCTGGGCCGTCCGGCACGGTGAGTCCCGGCCGTAGACCCGCGGGCCGAAGCCCGGGCCGACCGACCGACCCGACCGATTCCGGCCGATTCCGGCCGATCTCGGCGGACGTCGGCGGGGTCGGCCCCGGGAGGCCCGCCGGGGCCGCACCGCTCCCGGGGCCGCACCGCTCCTAAGGGCGCTCGTCCACCAGCGCGTTGTACGCCGCCACCTGCGCACGGCGGGCGGTCCGCCAGAGCGGCGCCAGTACCGCCTGCCGGGCCGCGATCTCGGAGGCGCTGACCGCCGCGCCGTGGCTGCCGGAGGCGATCGACAACAACGCCGCGACCTGGCGCGCGGACTCCAGCACCCGGACGGCGCGCGGCGGGTAACCCGGTGCGAGCAGCTCGGCGTGCCCGCGCCGGCGGTACGCCTCCAGCGCCCGCAGCGCCTCCGGCCCCGCTCCGGCCACGTCCAGCCGGGTCAGCAGCAGCGTCGCCTGGCGCAGCCCGTCGGTCAGCTCGAACTCGGCCTCGTGCAGCGACGGCACGTCGGCCGGCGGGGCGTCGTTCACGTCGAGGCAGCGCCAGAGCACGGTCGCCGAGCGGTCCCCGGGCGGGCCGAACACCTCGACCTCGGGCACCAGCCCCAGCGGCACCCCGACGGCCAGCACCGCCTCGCCGGCGGCCAGCGCGCTCGCGTTGAACGGGGCCGGTCCGGTCAGGCCCAGCGGGTGCCCGGCCGACGGCAGCGCCAGCCGCAGCCCCTTCACACCGAGGACGCGCAGCCGGCCCAGGGCCCAGGTGAGCCCGTGCCGCTCGCCCGGGCCGTCCCCGGGCAGACCGGCCACCCGGTGGCTCTCGTCGTCCCCCAGGACCGCCGCGGCGGCGTTGTCGGGCGGCACCAGACCGGCCAGCAGGGCGTTGCCCCAGGCGGCCAGCCGTCCCGAACGGGGCTCTTCGTACGGATTGTCGGCAGGAGTCGCGAGCATCCGGCCAGCCTACGGAATCGGCGGTCATCCGCGTGGCGTAGGTTTGCCCATGCGCGTGCGGCGCACCCACCTCCGTGCCCACCGGCCGCCGGAGTAGGCTGCCCGCCCGCACCGACGGCCGTATTTCTGTTTTGGGGAAGGCGTAGGTCATGAGCGACGTGCTGGAGCTGGTGGACGTATCCGTGGTCCGGGAGGAGCGCGCGCTGGTCGACCAGGTCTCGTGGTCCATCTCCGAGGGCGAGCGCTGGGTCATCCTCGGCCCGAACGGCGCCGGCAAGACCACCCTGTTGCAGATCGCCTCCACGTACCTCTTCCCGACCTCCGGCAAGGTCACCGTGCTCGGCGAGAAGCTCGGCGAGGTCGACGTCTTCGAGCTGCGCTCCCGGGTCGGCCTGGCCGGCGCCGCCATGTTCGACAAGCTGCCCGCCGAGCAGACCGTGCTGCAGACCGTCCTCACCGCCGCCTACGGCATGACGGTCAGCTGGCGGGAGACCTACGAGCAGTCCGACGAGTCCCGGGCGCTGGCGCTGCTCGACCGCCTCGGCATGTCCGCCCTGACCGGCCGCAAGTTCGGCACCCTCTCCGAGGGCGAGCGCAAGCGCACCCTGATCGCCCGCGCCCTGATGACCGACCCCGAGCTGCTGCTGCTGGACGAGCCCGCCGCCGGCCTCGACCTCGGCGGCCGGGAGGACCTCGTCCGCCGCCTCGGCGCCCTGGCCCAGGACGAGTTCGCGCCGGCCATGGCCATGGTCACCCACCACGTCGAGGAGATCGCCCCGGGCTTCACCCACGTGCTGATGATCCGCCAGGGCAAGGTGCTCACCGCCGGGCCGATCGACACCGAGCTGACCGCGCGCAACCTGTCCAGGTGCTTCGGCCTGCCGCTCATGCTGGAGCGGCACGGCGACCGCTGGTCCGCCCAGGGCCTGCCGCTCGGCTGACCGGCGGCGGTCGGCGGCGGTCGGCGGCGTCCGGGAAGGGCCGGCGAACGGCGGTTTCCCGGGGCCGGGCCGGGGCAGCCCCGGGGAGGCACCGGACCCACTGAACTCCACTGAACTGGAACCGGTCGCACGTGCGACCGGTTTCCGCCCCTCCACCTGCGGGAACTGACCGCCTGGTAGGCCCTTCCCTCCCTAGGATGGACACGTGGACAGCTGGATCTGGTGGCTTCTGGTCGCCGTCGGCCTCGGTATACCGCTGGTGATCACGGTGATGCCGGAGTTCGCCATGTTCGCCGTCGGCGCGCTCGTCGCGGCCGGCGTGGCCGGTCTGGGCGCCGACCCGGTCTGGCAGGTACTGGCCTTCGTCGCGGCCACGGTCGCGCAGCTGGTCGTCGTCCGCCCCATCGCGTACCGGGCGCTGCGGAAGGGCCCGCAGATCAGAATGGGCATCGAGGCGCTGAAGGGCGCCACCGCGGTCGTCGCGGAAAGGGTCGACGGGGAGGGCGGACGGATCAAGCTCAACGGTGAGATCTGGTCGGCCCGCGCGCTCCACCCCGAGCAGGTCTACCAGCCGGGGCAGCAGGTCGACGTCGTCGAAATCCAGGGCGCGACCGCCCTGGTCGTCTAGGGGAGAGTCCGTGGAACCCGTCCTTATCGTCCTGGTCGTCCTGGTCGTGGTGGCCTTCATCGCGCTGATCAAGACGATTCAGGTCATCCCGCAGGCCAGCGCCGCGATCGTGGAGCGCTTCGGCCGCTACACCCGGACGCTCAACGCGGGGCTGAACATCGTCGTCCCGTTCATCGACCGCGTCCGCAACCGGATCGACCTGCGTGAGCAGGTCGTGCCGTTCCCGCCGCAGCCGGTGATCACCCAGGACAACCTGGTGGTCAACATCGACACGGTGATCTATTACCAGGTCACCGACGCCCGCGCGGCCACCTACGAGGTCGCCAGCTACATCCAGGCCATCGAGCAGCTCACCGTCACCACGCTGCGCAACATCATCGGCTCCATGGACCTGGAGTCCACCCTCACCTCGCGCGAGGTCATCAACGCCGGCCTGCGCGGGGTGCTGGACGAGGCCACCGGCAAGTGGGGCATCCGCGTCAACCGCGTCGAGCTGAAGGCGATCGAGCCGCCGACCTCCATCCAGGACTCGATGGAGAAGCAGATGCGCGCCGAGCGTGACAAGCGCGCCGCGATCCTCACCGCCGAGGGCAACCGGCAGTCCCAGATCCTGCGCGCCGAGGGTGAGAAGCAGGCCGAGGTGCTCAAGGCCGAGGGTGAGGCCCAGGCCGCGGTGCTGCGCGCCGACGGTGAGGCTGCCGCCATCCGGACCGTCTTCGAGGCGATCCACGAGGGCGACGCCGACCAGAAGCTGCTCGCCTACCAGTACCTGCAGACGCTGCCCGAGCTGGCCAAGGGCGACGCCAACAAGCTCTGGATCATCCCGAGCGAGATCGGCGACGCGCTCAAGGGCATCGGCGGAGCGTTCACCGGTGCGTCCGGCCTCGGCGGCGGTGCCAACGGCGCCGCGGTCGCCGCCCCGAGTGCCCCGGCCGCGCCGCCGGCCGCCACCCAGGTGCCGCTCGACCCGGCGGCCGGTCCGCGCCCGCTGGACACCGACACCAAGGGCTCCGCCCGGCCCCGGATCGACCCGCTCCGCGAGTACCGCAAGAGCGACCCGGAGTGATCCCCCGCCCCCCGGCCCCGGTGGCCGGGGGACCGCCCGAGGCCCGAGGGCCCGCCTCCCGTACCGCACGGGGCGGGCCCTCGGGCGCTTTCCGCGAGGGTGTGTCGAACATCCCGAATCGTGGGCGAGGCTGGATCGCCCACCCCGTGGTCCGGCATGATCGCCGCGGACGGGACAGGACCAGCGCGGGAGGTGGCTCATGACGACCTGGGAGGCGATCGCCGTCCTGGTGGCAGGTGTCGGTGCCGGAATGATCAATGTGATCGTCGGTTCGGGCACCCTGATCACCTTCCCCGTCCTGCTCGCCGTCGGGCTCCCCCCGGTCACCGCCAACGTCTCCAACTCCTTCGGCCTGGTCCCCGGCTCGCTCAGCGGCGTGATCGGCTACCGCCGGGAGCTGGCGGGCCAGGGCCGCCGGCTCGCCCGCTTCGGCACGGCCTCCCTGCTCGGCGGCGTACTCGGCGCCTACCTGCTGATCGAGCTGCCCAGCAGCGCCTTCGACGCGATCGTCCCGGTCCTGATCCTGCTCGCCCTGGTCCTGGTGATCGTCCAGCCCAGGGTGGCCAAGGCCGTCGCCGCGCGCCGCCGGCCCGACGGCGACCCGCACGGCGGCCCGCTGCTGCTCGTCGGCATCTTCCTCACCGGCATCTACGGCGGCTACTTCGGCGCCGCCCAGGGCGTCCTGCTGCTGGCCCTGATGGGGATGATGCTCCAGGATGACCTGCAGCGGATCAACGGGGTGAAGAACGCCCTGGCGATGATCGTCAACGGCGTCGCCGCCCTGTTCTTCCTCTTCACGTCGACCGTGAACTGGGCGGCCGCCGGACTGATCGCGGTCGGCTCGCTCGTCGGCGGCCTGGTCGGCGCCAAGGTCGGCCGGAAGCTGCCGCCGCAGGCCCTGCGCGCCGTGATCGTCGTCGTCGGCCTCGTGGCCGTCGTCAAACTGCTCGCGACCTAGAGCCGGGAAGGACCCCGATGGCCCTGGAGATGCGGGAGATCTGCGAGCGCTGCGAGGTGTCGCTGACGCCGGACGGCCCGGCCTCTATATGTTCCTACGAGTGCACCTTCTGTCCGGCGTGCACCGAGGCGACGGCCGCCGGCTGCCCCAACTGCGGCGGCGAACTGGTGCCCCGTCCGCGCCGGCGGAGCTGACACCCCTTTTCTCCTTCTGGTTCTGGTGATGGGAGCGGGCCGATGAGCCGAGCACGGCTGACCGAGGACGAGATCGAGGCCGGACTGGCCGGCCTGCCCGACTGGTCGCGCGACGGGGACTCCCTGGTCCGCATCGCCGAGGCGCCCGACTTCCCGGCCGGGATCCGGGCCGTGACCGCCGTCGCCGAGGCCGCCGAGGCGATGGACCACCACCCCGACATCGACATCCGCTGGCGCACGCTGCGCTTCGCCCTCTCCACCCACAGCGCCGGCGGGCTCACCGCCCTCGACCTCGCCCTCGCGGCCCGGATCGACACCATCCTGCGGACGGAGTCCGCCCGCTAGCGCGCGCGAAGCCCGGTCCCGTCCTGCCCGGTCCCGCCCCTTCCGCTGCCCCGGCCGGCGGTCCGATGCCCCTGTGGGCACACCGGAACCGACCGCTCCGGGGCCGTGAGATGCTGACTGCCGTAGTACAGGCGGTCGGGAGGGACGGAACGGATGGCTCAGGACCCCCTCGGTGACGGTCGGCCGCAGCAGTACCAGGACCAGTGGCAGACGCAGCACGCGCCGCAGGAGTGGCCCGCCGGGCACGGCGAGTACGCCGACCAGAGCCGGCCGGGCGAGCCCGGGTACGCGTACGGTCCCGGCACGCAGCACCCGGAACAGGGGTACGGCGAGGCCGCCTACGGGCAGGGCGGGTACGTCGAGGGGCCCTACGGCCAGTACGGCCAGAGCCAGTACGACCAGAGCCAGTACGACCAGAACCGGCCGTACCAGCCCTATCAGCAGTACCAGCCGTACTACCAGTACACCGACCACGAGCAGCAGCAGTACGCCCCGTACGCCGTCCCGCAGCAGCCGCAGCCGACGGGGGAGGAGCTGTACGCACCCGTCGGTGCCGAGTACTCCGCCGACGGCTACGTGCACGTGGAACCCGATCGCGAACCGGAACCGGAACCGGAGCCCGATCCCGAGCCGGCCCCCGACGCCGACCCGGAGGCGGAGCGGCCGGTACCGGCCGCCGGTCCCGCCGCCGCGTCGCCCACCCGGACCGGCCTCGCGGCCAGGGCCCGGGCCGCCACCGGCGCCGTCGTCTCAGCCGAGCACGCGCCGAGCAGGCGGGCCCTGGCCGTCCGGACCGGAGCCGGGGTCGCCGCGCTCGGCGTCCTGGTCGCGGCCGGACTGGCGGTCGGCTCGGAGGGCGGCGGCCGCGCGTCCGCCGGCGCCGCCGCCGGCGGGGAGCCGGGGTTCACCGTCGCCCATGCCAAGACGTGGTCCGCCCGGTCCGGGTCCGACCGGCCGGTCGGTGACGACACCCTGGTCGGCAGCTGGCTGCTCGCCGACTCGGTGGTGCGCGCCGACGCGACCGGCGTGCACGCGTACGACCTGGAGGCCGGCACGCCCGTCTGGTCGGTCGAGCCGCCCGCCGCGGGTGCGGTGCCCTGCGGGCTCTCCCCGGACGTCAACGCGGCGGGCGTGGGAGCGGTGCTGTTCCGGGCCCAGGCCGACCCGAAGAGCCCCTGCGCCCTGGTGACCGCCGTCGACACCAAGGCCGGGAAGACCGCCTGGACCAAGACGCTCTCCGAGGCCAAGGGCCCCTACAACTCCCGGATCGGCGTCACCGAGGACAAGGTGATAGCCGTCGGCGACGACCACGTCGTCGCGTGGGAGTCGGCCGACGGCAAGGACGTCTGGCAGTACACCGGGCAGGGCAAGTTCTGCACGCTGTCCGGTGGCGTGGCCGGCCGGACCGTCCTGGTGGCCAGCTCCTGCGCCGACTCCACTCCCGTCGACCAGGCCGTCGCGCTGAACACCGTCGACGGCACGGTCGCCTGGTGGCGCGGCCTGAACAACCGGCCGAGGACGGCGACGGTGCTCTCCGCCGAGCCGGCTGTCGTCCTCACCACCGGGGAGAAGCCCGAGGACGACCGGGTGTTCGCCTGGGGCCAGGCCGGCGACCCGGCGGTCGAGATCCCGGTCGCCGACGCCGGGGGCCGGCTGGAGGTCGCCCACGGCGCGTTCTCGGCCACCCCGGGGGTGTACTTCCGGGACCGCACCATGGTCACCACCGTCACACCGGTGCCGAACGGCGGCGGTCAGGCCGCGGTGGTCGGCTACGACCTGGACAGCGGCAAGCAGCGCTGGAGGACGGTCGCCTCCGGCAAGGGCGCGGCCAGGGCGGTCGGCATCGACGGCGGCGCGCTGGTGCTCGCCTTCGACGAACGCCTGGACCAGCCCGCGCACCTCAGCCGCTTCGCCCTGGACGGCGGCCGGGAGACGGTCGGCGGCAACTTCCCGCCGGGGACGGGCTCCCTGCTGGTCTCCGGCCGGGTGCTGATCGGCGGCGGCCGGGTCGTCGCCGTCCCCGAGCACTCCACCAACTTCGGCACCGCGACCGGATACCAGGCCAAGGGCTGACCGGGCCGTTCGGTTCGCCCGCCCGGCCAGCTCATCCGCCCGGCCCGACCGCTCGTGCGTGGCGCGGTCGGGCCGGGCTCCGGACTCAGGCCGCGGAGTGCACGGTGGCCGGGACGACCTGGGCGGGCAGCCAGTCGGCCAGCTCCCGGACGTCCGAGCCACGCAGCCCCAGCGCCATCATCAGGGTGGCCTGCGGCGTCGGCACGAACGGCTTGCGCAGCAGCTTCATCCCCGCCTGCTCGGGCGTCCGGGCGGCCTTCCGCTGGTTGTCCTCGGCGCAGGCGGCCACGGTGTTCAGCCAACTGTCCTCACCACCCCGCGACTTGGGGTGCAGGTGGTCCACGGTCGTGGCCCGCCGCCCGCAGTAGGCGCACAGGTACTGGTCCCGGACGAGCACCCCACGCCGTGACCACGGAGCCTGTTGTCGGAACGGCACCCGGACGTACCGCTGGAGTCTGATCACCCGGGGTACCGGCACGGAGACCCCCGTCCCGCGGATGGTGCGCAGGGGATGCGCCTGTTCCACCACGGCCTTGTCCTGGAGCACCAGGACCACGGCGCGCTGGAGCGACACCGTCGTCAGCGGCTCGTAGCTTGCGTTCAGAACCAGCGTGCTGCGCACCTCGGCCACCCTTCTCAACGGGCGTGCCACGGCGGCACGACCGTCTCTACACACGTCACTGCCGCCGCACGGCGGTGGGACCACTGTGAAGGGGCTCAAGGCAGTCGAACAACGGAATTTCCGGTGGCGGTGCGGGGCCGGGCCCTTCCGGGGCCGTTCCCGCGAAGCCCGAGGCGGGAGCGTGTTCATGTCGGTCCGGGCGAAACTCGCTGGCCCCGACCGCGTAGGCTCTACCACGCTGGAGCCGTCCTGCACCGGGGCCCGACCGGACCGGGCCCACACCGGGCGGACGCCCGACCGAAGGAGAAGCGTGACCGTGACGGACATCGTCGACGAGCTGCGGTGGCGTGGGCTGATCGCCCTGTCCACCGACGAGGACGCACTGCGCAAGGCGTTCGCGGACGGCCCGGTCACGTTCTATTGCGGCTTCGACCCGACGGCCCCCAGCCTGCACCTCGGCAACCTGGTGCAGATCCTCACCATGCGCCGCATCCAGCAGGCGGGGAACCTCCCGCTGGGCCTGGTCGGCGGTGCCACCGGCCTGATCGGCGACCCGAAGCCCACCGCCGAGCGCGTGCTCAACGACCCCGAGACGGTGGCCGGCTGGGTGGAGCGCCTGCGTGGCCAGATCTCGCGCTTCCTCGACTTCGAGGGCCCGTACGCGGCGCGCATGGTCAACAACCTCGACTGGACCTCCGGGATGTCCGCGATCAGCCTGCTGCGCGACGTGGGCAAGTACTTCCGGGTCAACAACATGATCGCCAAGGAGGCCGTCTCCCGGCGGCTCAACTCCGACGCGGGTATCAGCTACACCGAGTTCAGCTACCAGATCCTCCAGGGCATGGACTACCTGGAGCTGAACCGCCGCTACGGCTGTGCGCTGCAGACCGGCGGCAGCGACCAGTGGGGCAACCTCACCGCCGGCACGGACCTGGTCCGCAAGGCCGACGGCAAGTCGGTGCACGCGCTGGCCACGCCGCTGATCGTCAAGGCGGACGGCACCAAGTTCGGCAAGACGGAGTCCGGCACGGTCTGGCTCGACCCGGAGCTGACCACTCCGTACGCCTTCTACCAGTTCTGGCTGAACGCGGACGACCGGGACGTCTCCAACTTCCTGCGGATCTTCAGCTTCCGCTCGAAGGAGGAGGTCGAGGAACTGGAGCGCGAGACCGGCGAGCGCCCCGCCGCCCGCCTCGCCCAGCGCGCGCTCGCCGAGGAGCTGACCACCCTCGTCCACGGTGCCGAGCAGTACGAGCGCGCGGTGGCCGCGTCCAAGGCGCTGTTCGGCCAGGGCGACCTTGCCGACCTGGAGGCCCGGACCCTGGCGGCGGCACTGGCCGAGGTCCCGAAGGCCCAGGTCGGTGAGCTTCAGCAGATCGTCGACCTGCTGGTCGCCGTCGGTCTGGCGCCCAGCAGGTCGGCGGCCCGTCGGACGATCAAGGAAGGCGGCGCCTACCTCAACAACGTCAAGGTGACGGACGAGGAGGCGGTCCCGACCGAGGCCGATCTGCTGCACGGTCGGTGGCTGGTCCTGCGTCGGGGCAAGCGGAACCTGGCGGCGGCGGAGCTGACCGCTTCGTGACTGAATCTCGACGCCGCTGAGCTGCGGCTTCGACCATCGAGGGCGGGATCCAGCCGGATCCCGCCCTCGATGTTTGACGATGTCCTCCAGGTGGCCTAGTGTTGAACGAGTCGCTGGAGCGGCCACCCCACTCAGCAAGTCCCACTCCCACTCGAATCTCATTTCGATTGGGTCGGTCGGCTTTTCCGCCGGCCGAGGCGGGAGTGAATTTCGAGCAACACTCGGAATGCGCTAATGTGGAGGTCGCCGCAAAAAGCGGACCCGGCCAGTTCGGGAAATCGGATGAATGAAACTCCGGAAAACGGAGCGGAAAACGTCTGGTAAGCTGGAAACACGAAAGAACGAAGCGCCCGGAGGGCCGGTGTGAAAG
>NZ_JBHXKE010000269.1:0-11881 GCF_042722765.1 Kitasatospora sp. NPDC058406 | reverse complement strand
CGCAGCAGCGGTCCGGCGCACGCGGCGTTCAGCTCGGGGCGCCGGGATCCGGGTGGGTTCGGATCGGGTTCGCCGGGTGCCGCGCGTTCCAGGCGCCGACGATCGCCGCCCGCTGGTCGTCGAGGCTCACGACGTCCCCGGGCGGGGCCGGGGCGAAGACGTCGACGGTCTCCGGGGGCCCGACCCGGCCCTCCGGGTGGAGGACGTACGCCTCCCGGCCATTGCAGAACTGGAGCAGTTGCCCGGACGGGTGGACGTTCGGGCGGGCCCCCTGGCAGCACAGCAGCCGGCCTTCCCGTTCCAGCAGGCGCCGGGCCCGGGTGAGGCAGTCGCGGTAGTCGGCCCCGCCGAACTCGGTGAGCGAGTCGCCGTCGAGGAGGGCGATGCGCGCGACGGACGGGGCGCCGAGGTGGACGGTGACCGGCCGGAGCAGACCGCCCGCGTCCACGGTCCGGAGCTCGACCGTCTCGGCCCACCCCGGACGGGAGTCGCCGTCGTCACGGCTCCGGTTCTGCGCGGACCGGCTGTTCGCACCGCTGCTCATGTCGCCATGATCGCCGAAGCAGCCGGTCCGGGGAAGGGCGGACGCCCCGTCGCGGCCGGGGCGTCAGATGACGTCCGGGCGGCGGTCGGTGGGGCGGGCCGGAGGCACGGTCGGCGCCCGGAAGTCGCGGGGGCCGGTCCAGAGGGCGGGGACGGCGTCGCTGCGGCGGGCGAGCTCGTGGGCGAGGTGCTCGTAGTTGACCCGCCAGCCGCGGAAGTGCGGCCAGGCCTCGGCGGCGGGCCGTTCGTGCGGGAACCCGGCGGCGGCGATCAGGGCGACGGCGGCGTCGAACTCGGTGTAGCCGAGGCGGATCGGCGCCTCGGGGGACGGGTCGGGGTCGAAGTCGACGCGCAGCGAGCGGCCGATGTCGCGCAGCGCGGTGAAGCCGGCCCGCAGGACGAGGCGGGCCTCGGGCGGGGCGGTGCGCGGGGCGATCGCGAGGTGGAGGGCGGCGGCGTCCATGACGGCGGTCAGGCCGACCACCCAGCTGCGCTCGGGCTGCGGTGAGCGGAACGAGATGAGAACGGGGTAGTTGGAGTGGCTCTCGCCGAGGTCGGCGGCGAGCCGTTCCCAGTCGCGGTACAGCTGGGGGAGGGCGGTCTCGGTGTCGACCAGCGCCTGCCGGGCGAGCAGTTCGGGACCCCAGGCGGGTTCGCCGGCCCGGGACTGCAGGAGCGTCACCTCCAGTTCGCGGCGGTTGTAGGCGGCGTAGAGGGTGGGGAGGTACGCGATCTGCAGGGCGATCACGAGGGGGCCGCTGGCGGCGGCGAGGAAGTCGATGACGGAGAGGTGGAGCCGGTCGCCGCTGGCGAAGCCGAGGGTCAGCAGGCTGGAGCCGGCCTCGCGGAAGGAGACCGACCAGTCCAGTCGCGAGGTGCCGTGCAGTATCAGCGTGTAGGCGGTCAGCATGGCGCCGAGCCAGACCCCCAGCATGCCGAGCAGCATCAGCGGGGCCAGCCAGGTCTGCGTCCGGTCCTGCGCCCGGTAGGTGCCGAACGGGGCGGCGGTCAGCCGCAGGACGGACCGCAGAGCCCGCCACAGGCCGTGCACAAGGGAGGAGTACAGGCCGCGCGGCACGACCAGCGTGCGCAGGATGCTGCCGATGGTGAGCAGCAGGAGCAGCACGCCGGCCACGGTGTGGATCAACCTCATGGGCACATTGTGGCGGGCGGGTGGGATTGACAGGTGAACGCGGTCGGCTGAATGCTAAGCAAGCGCTTAGTCAGTGGATCGCCAACAGGCCACCGGGCCGACAGGCCGACCGGCCAAGGAGCCGACGGGCCGCCAAGGGCCGCCGACGGCCGACGAGGAGAGAGCCCGTGCCGGAGAACCACCCCGCCGATCCGCCCGGGCTCGACCTGGGCCGGCTCCGCGCCCACCTCGACCGGGTGCTTCCGGGCACGGTGAACGGCCCGCTGCGGGCCGAGCTGATCGAGGGCGGCCGTTCCAACCTCACCTACCGGCTCACCGACGGCCGCTCCCGCTGGGTGCTGCGCAGGCCGCCGCTCGGGCACGTCCTCGCCACCGCGCACGACATGGGCCGTGAGCACCGGGTGATGACTGCCCTGCACGGCACCGGCGTGCCGGTGCCCGCCACGCTCCACCTCGACCCCGGTACGGAGGTGCTCGGCGCGCCCTGGTACCTGATGGCGTACGTGCCCGGCACCGCGCACCGGGACGCCGCGCCGCTCGCGGCACTCGGCGAGGGGCGCGTCCACGCCATCGGCCTGTCGCTGGTGGAGACCCTCGCCGCGCTGCACCGGATCGATCCGGCGGAGGCCGGGCTCGCCGACTTCGGGCGCCCGGAGGGCTACCTGGAGCGGCAACTGCGCCGCTGGTCCACCCAGCTGGACGCCTCGCGCAGCCGTGACCTGCCCGGCATCGACCGGCTGCACGAGCTGCTCGTCGCCCGCCGGCCGGTCTCGCCGGCCCCGGCGCTGGTCCACGGGGACTACCGGCTCGACAACGTGCTGATCGACGACGGGGACCGGATCGCGGCCGTCCTGGACTGGGAGATGTCCACCCTCGGCGACCCGCTCACGGACGTCGGCCTGCTGGTGATGTACACCCAGCTCGCCGGTGCCGGCGGTGGCCTGATCCCCGGCGCCGCCACCGCCCCGGGCTTCCCGCACGCCGGTGACCTGGCCGCCCGGTACGCCGGGGCGACCGGACGGGACGCCGCCGACCTCGACTGGTACGTCGCCTTCGCCTCGTACAAGCTCGCCGTCGTCGCGGAGGGCATCCACTACCGGTTCCGGCAGGGCAGCACCCTCGGGGCCGGGTTCGAGCGGGCCGGCACCATGGCGCCCGTCCTCGTCGAGCACGGCCTCGCCACTCTCGAAGCACCCCAGGAGCGCTGAACGATGGACTTCGCCCACGATGACCGGACCCTCGAACTCGTCGACCGGCTGACGGAGTTCATGGACCGCCAGGTGTACCCGGCCGAGTCCGTGCTGGCCGCCCAGCTGGCCGACCCGGACCGTCCCGCCTGGGCGGTGCCCCCGGTCGTCGCCGGCCTGCGGGCGGAGGCCAGGAAGCAGGGCCTGTGGAACCTCTTCCTCCCCGGCGAGCACGGCGCCGGCCTCACCAACCTCCAGTACGCCCCGCTCGCCGAGATCACCGGGCGCAGCCCCCAGCTGGCCCCGCCCGCACTCAACTGCGCCGCGCCCGACACCGGGAACATGGAACTGCTGGCCCAGTTCGGCACCGCCGAGCAGCGCGAGCGGTGGCTCGAACCGCTGCTCGACGCCGAGATCCGCTCCGCCTTCGCGATGACCGAGCCCGACGTCGCCTCCTCCGACGCCGCCAACATCGCCACCCGGATCGAACGCGACGGCGACGACTACGTGGTCAACGGCCGCAAGTGGTACATCAGCGGAGCGATGAACCCCGAGTGCCGGATCCTCGTCGTGATGGGCAGGACCGACCCGGAGGCCGAACCGCACCGCAGGCAGAGCATGATCCTCGTGCCCCGGGACACCCCGGGCGTGACCGTCCGGCGCGGCATGACCGTCTTCGGCTACGACGACGCCGAGCACGGCGGGCACGCCGAGATCGACTTCGAGGACGTCCGGGTCCCCGTCGGCAACCTGATCGGGGAGGAGGGCTCCGGCTTCGCGATCGCCCAGGCGAGGCTCGGGTCCGGCCGGATCCACCACTGCATGCGGGCGATCGGCACCGCCGAGCGCGCCGTCGAGCTGATGTGCCGCCGCACCCTCGACCGGGTGGCCTTCGGTCGTCCGCTCGCCGAGCAGGGCGTGATCCAGGACTGGATCGCGGAGTCCCGGGTCCGGATCGAGCAGTTGAGGCTGCTGGTGCTCAAGACCGCCTGGCTGATGGACACCGTCGGCAACCGCGGCGCGCACACCGAGATCCAGGCCATCAAGATCGCCACGCCGCGCACCGTCGAGTGGATCCTGGACAAGGCCGTCCAGGCGCACGGCGCGGCCGGGGTCGGCCAGGACACCCCGCTCGCGCAGCTGTGGGCCGGCAACCGCACCCTCCGTCTGGCGGACGGGCCGGACGAGGTGCACAAGCGCTCGCTGGCCCGGCGGGAGCTGAAGCGGTACCGGTGAGCCCCGGCCGGAGGAGCGGGCGCAGGCACGCACCGGTGCCCGGCTGCGCCGCCCGGGTGCCGTGCGCCGCGCGTCCGCGCAGGTCATCGGATGTCATACCCGGGTAGCACCCGGCGGGTTGGCTCCGCGGTATGACGCCCCCCGCGCCGCCCGGCCGTACTGTCGCGGTACGGGCCGGCCGGTCGGCGGCGGTCCCACGGAACGGGGAGCGGGGAGACATGCGCAAGCGGGGACACGGAGGGGGCGTGCGGACGGGGATCGCCGCCGTACTGGTGGCCGCGACGGCGACGGCCGTCCTGGGCACGGGGGCGGTGGCCGCGGCGGCGGCGCCGTCCGCCGCGGAACGCCAGGCACGGGCCTGGCTGCCCCGGCCCGTCGGGCCGTACGCCGTCGGGACCACCTCGCTGCGACTCACCGACGCCGGGCGGCAGGACCCGTGGCAGCCGGACCGCGCCCGCGAGCTGATGATCAGCCTCTGGTACCCGGCCACCCGTCCGGTGTCCGGGAACGAGCAGCCGGCCCGCTACATGGTGCCGCGTGCGGCCGAGCACTTCGGGGGTACGGGCGGCGCGTCCGTCTTCAACTACGGTACGGAGCCCGGCCGCACCGACTGGTCGGGGGTCCGCACGCACGCCCGGCAGGACGCGCCCGCGTTGCCCGGAGCCGGCCCGCGCCCGGTGGTGCTGTACTCGGCCGGGCTCGGCGACCCCCGGACGTGGGGCACCGGTCTGGTCGAGGACCTCGCCTCGCGCGGCTACGTCGTCGTCACCGTCGACCACACCTACGAAGCCTCCGAAGTGGCCTTCCCCGGGGGCGCCCTGGCCACCTCGGTGCTCCCGGCGATGGTGGGCCGCCCCGGTCTGGACATCGGCGCGCTGCTCCGCAAGGCCCTGCAGACGCGGGTCGACGACACCCGCTTCGTCCTGGACGAGCTGGGCGCGCTGCGGACCGACGGGCGGCTGCCGGCGGCCCTCGCGGGCTCGCTGGACCTGGGCCGGGTGGGCATGGTCGGCCACTCGGCCGGAGGGTTCACCGCGGCCCAGAGCATGCACGACGACCCGCGGATCAAGGCCGGCGTGAACATGGACGGTCAGCTGCACTTCCCCGGCCCGGACGGGACGGGGGTGCACCTGAGCAGCGTGGCCGAGAACGGCCTCGACCGCCCGTTCCTGCTGATGGGCACGGGCAGCCCGGACTCCGGCGACTACCGGAACCAGCCCGGCTGGGCCTCGTTCTGGCAGCACACCCGGGGCTGGAAGGCCGACGTCACCCTGACCGGATCCCGGCACGGCTCCTACACCGACGCCCAGTCCCTGCTGCCCCAGCTCGCCCGGCAGGGCGCCGTCTCCGCGGAGGCCCTGCGCGGCGACGTGGGCGAGGTCCGCCCCGACCGCGCGGTGCTCGCCACCCGGTCCTACGTCGCCTCGTTCCTCGACCGCTGGTTGCGCGGACACGACGACCACCTGCTGGACGGGCCGTCGCCGAGGTTCCCGGAGATGGAGTACGCGCGCTGACCCTCCGCGCGTACCGCGGCCGGGCCGGGCCGGGGGGCGGGCCGGGCGGGCCGGGGGGCGACCGCCGTCCGGCCTCGTGCGCCGTTGCGGTCCCGTCCGGCCTCGCGCGGTGCTCCCGGCGGGCTACCGGATGTCCGAGTCCGGGTTGGCGGCGTCCCAGTCCTGCCGTGACGCGAGGATCGAGTCGTGGTGGTCGTAGGACCAGTCCACCATGGCGCGGACCAGGTGGGTCAGGCTGTGGCCGACGGGCGTCAGCTCGTAGTCCACCTGCGGGGGGACGGTCGGGTGGACCGTCCTCGACACCAGGCCGTCCCGTTCCAGCCGGCGGACCGTCAGCGTCAGCATCCGCTGCGAGATCCCCGGAACGGCGCGCTGGAGTTCGCGGAACCGCCGTACGCCCTGGGCGAGTTCGACGACCACCAGGACGGACCACTTGTCGCCGAGCCGGTCCAGCAGACCGCGGATGCCGCAGTCCACGCCGTCCTCGCACCAGACCACCGGACGGGCGGTGGCCGGGGTGGTTATGCCGGTGTGCCCTACTGACATGCAAGTGCCTCCTTACGCCGAACGCCCAGGTTATCGAGGATGGACGCAGTGCAGGGCGCGGCGGGGACCGCCGGCCCGGGGCGGACCGTCGGCGTCCGCCGACCGCTTCTCGATCACGGAGGAACCATGCTTCTCGTCACCGGCGTCAACGGCGGTCTGGGCGCCCTGGTACTGGAGCGGCTGGCCCGGCTGTCGGCCGGTGGGCCGGACAACGGCCCGGGCGGTGTGGTGGCCGGGACCCGGAACCCGGAGCGGGTGACCGTGCCGGGCGTCCCGGTCCGGGCCGTGGACTTCGACCGGCCGGAGACCCTGGACGAGGCCTTCGCCGGCGTGCGGACGCTGCTGCTGATCTCGGCCGGCTACGGGGAGGACGACGTGGTGATCGCCCGCCACCGGGCGGCCGTCGAGGCGGCCGAGCGGGCCGGGGTCGAGCACGTCGTGTACACCAGCCTCTCCGGTGACGGCGACCACCTCGCCTACGCGCTGGCCCACCGCTGGACCGAGCGCCGGCTGCGCGCGTCGGCGACGCTGCGCTGGACGATCCTGCGCAACGGCCTCTACGCCGAGCTGCTGGGCGCCCTGGCCGCTCCGGACCGGCACGGTGTGATCACCGCACCGCTCGGCGACGGACGGCTCGCGGCGGTCGCACGGGAGGACCTGGCCGAGGTGGCCGTGACGGTGGCGCTGGCGCCGGCCCGGCACGCGGGGCGGGTCTACGAACTGGTCGGCGAGGAGGCGGTGGGCGGCGCGGACGTCGCGGCGGCGCTGAGCCGGGCCGGGGACCGGCCGGTCGAGTACCGGCCCGGGTCCCTCGCCGAACTGCGGGCGGCCGTCGTGGCCTCCGGTGCGGAGTCCTTCCAGGTGCCGATGACGGCCGGCACGTACTCGGCCGTCGCGCACGGCTTCCTCGCAGGGCCGGGCGGGCCGGGGGACCTCGCGGCGCTGCTCGGCCGCCGCCCCCGTCCGGTCCTGGAGGTGATCGCCGCCGGCGCGGCGGGCCGGGGCGCCGACGGCTGAGCCGGTCGGCGGGGCGCCGACGGGCGGTGACGGCCGGGGCGGCGGAGTCCCGGCCGCCCCGCGCCGTCAGGGCAGCACCACCAGCCGTCCGGTGGTGGTGCCGTCGGCGACCCGCTGGACGGCGTCGGCCGCCTCCGTGAGCGGCAGGCGGGCGGTGACCACGGGGCGGACCACGCCCCCGGCGGCGAGTGCGGTGAGCTCCTCGTGGGCGGTGCGGACCGCCTGCGGGTCACGGGTGGCGTAGAGGCCCCAGTGCAGGCCGAGGACGGTGTAGTTCTTCACGAGCACATGGCTGAGCGGGGGCTCCGGGATCCGCCCGGAGGCGAAGCCGACCACCACGATCCGGCCCTCGAACGCGACGCACCGGGTGGAGCCGGTGTACGCCTCGCCGCCGACCGGGTCGAAGACGACGTCGGCGCCCCGGCCGTCGGTGGCCTCCCTGACGGCCGCGACGAAGTCCGTGGCCGTCCGGTCCACCACCAGGTCGGCGCCCGACTCCCGGGCGGCGGCGGCCTTTCCGGGCCCGCCGACCACCGCGATCACCCGCGCGCCGGCTGCCCGGCCGAGCTGGACGGCGGCGCTGCCGACCCCGCCGGCCGCGGCGTGCACCAGCAGCGTCTCGCCGGGGCGCAGCGCCGCCCGGCGGTGGAGGGCGAACCAGGCGGTCTGGTGGCCGATGTGCAGCGCGGCGGCCTCGGCGTCGTCCAGCGCCGCGGGAGCGGGGAAGGCGGCGGTCGCGTCCAGCAGGGCGTACTCGGCGAAGGCGCCGTGCGGCAGCAACGGGGTGCCGATGACCCGGTCGCCCGGACGCCACGGTCCGTCGGCGCCGACGACCTCGCCGCACAGTTCCACGCCGGGTGTGAACGGCAGCGGCGGGCGCACCTGGTACTGGCCGCGTGCCATCAGCGCGTCCGGGAAGTTGACGGCGGCGGCCCGGACCCGGACCAGCAGCTGTCCCGGTCCGGGGACCGGCCGCGGGACGCCCCCGGCGAGTCGCAGCACCTCACGCGGTTCGCCCAACTCCCTGACCTGCCAGGCCCTCACAGTGCTCCTCTCCTCTCCAGTCCCTGTTGCAGCCGGTTCATCCCGGCCAGCCAGCGGTCCGGGTCGCCCGCCCGGACGGCGGTGTACTCCGCGACCTCGGGGTGCGGCAGGACGAGGAAGCGGTCGGCCGCCAGCCCGTCCAGCAGCGCCTCGGCGACGTCGTCGGCGTCCAGTGCGGTGGGTGCGAGCAGGGCCGCGCCGACCGGGCCGGTGCCGTCCAGCATCGCGGTGCGCACGCCCTGCGGGCAGAGCGCGTGCACCCGGAGGCCGCGGTGCCGGTAGGTGGCGGCCAGCCATTCGGCGAAGGCGAGGGCGCCGTGCTTGGAGACGGCGTACGGGGCCGAGCCCAGCATGGTGAGCAGCCCGGCGGCCGAGACGGTGGCGACGAAGCGCCCGGTGCCGCGCTCCAGCCAGCGGGGGAGGAGGAGCTCGGCGGCCCGGACGTGGGCCAGCACGTTGACCTCCCACGCGGCGGCCCACGCGGCGGGCGGTGCGTCGGCGCCGCCGGTCGGGGCGACGCCCGCGTTGGCGCACCAGACGTCGATCTCGGCACCGTGCTCGGCAAGCGCCGTCCGGGCGGCGCCGACGAGGGCGGCCAGCCCCTCGGCGGAGGCGGCGTCGCCGGGGACGGCGGTGCCTGCGCAGTCGGCGGCGACCGCGCGGGCGGCCCCGGCGTCGAGGTCGTTGACCACGACGTGGGCGCCGGCGGCGGCGAAGGCACGGGCCACGGCGGCGCCGATGCCCCGCCCGGCGCCGGTGACCACCACGCCCTGGCCGGCGTACGGGGGCGCGGCGGCGTGCGGCGAGGGGTCGGCGGCCGGGTGCCGGCCCGGGTCCGGGCTCACAGGCCGCCGCCGAGCGTGACGCCGCCGTCCACGACGAGCGTCTGGCCGGTGATCCAGGCCGCGTCCGGGGAGAGCAGGAAGGCGACGGCGCCCGCGACGTCCTCCGGGACCCCGAGCCGGCCCAGCGGGTAGGCGGCGGCGACCTCGTCCTCGCGGCCCTCGTACAGGGCCTCGGCGAACCTGGTCTTGACGACGGCCGGCGCGACCGCGTTGACCCGGATGCCCTGCTCGCCGAGTTCGGCGGCGAGTTCGGCGGTGAGCCGGATCAGCGCGGCCTTGGAGACGCCGTACATGCCGATGCCGAGGGAGGCGCGGATGCCGGCCACGGAGGCGACGTTGACCACCGAGCCGCCGTGCTCGCCCATCCAGGCGGCGTGTGCGCGGCGGGTCCAGGCGAGCGGGGCCAGCACGTTGACGGCGAGGATCTTGGCGGCGGCGGCCTCGTCGGTGGCCAGCACCGGGCCGTGGACCGGGTTGATGCCGGTGTTGTTGACCAGGCAGTCGAGCCTGCCGAAGACCTCCAGGGTGCGGGTGACGGCCTCCTCCTGGTGGGCCGGGTCGTCGGCCTTGCCGGGGACGCCGACGGCGACCTCGGGACCGCCCAGGCCGCGGACCGCCTCGGCGAGCGGTCCGGGGGTGCGGGCGGTCAGGCAGACCCTGGCTCCCCGGGCGACCAGCTCGCGTGCGATGCCGAGGCCGATGCCCCGGCTCGCTCCGGTGACGACGGCCACCTGGCCCTTGAAGGAGTGCACCACGGGGTCCTCTCGGCGGGGGTCGGCCCTGTGCGCGGCTCGGCACGGCCGTGACTAAGCGCTTGCTTAGCATGGTGTCGGCGGGTGACCCTGTCAACAGCCGTCGGGCCGGGGCGGGCCGCCGGTCCCGGGCCGCAGGTCCGTCCCGCCCGAGCCGGCTCTCGTGGGCTCCTGCGGGCTCCTGTGGGCTCCTGCGGGGCGAATGTCCGTACGACCGATCTGCGAGGATGGCGCCATGACCAGCACGCCCATCGCCGAGCTCTGGCCCACGCTGCCCGGTGGCGCCGACACCCGCCCCGAGGCGGCGCACCGGCTGCTCCGGGCCGCCGTGGAGTCCTTCGCCGAGCGCGGCTTCCACGCGACCACGACCCGGGACATCGCCACCGGTGCCGGGATGAGCCCGGCCGCGCTGTACATTCACTACCCGTCCAAGGCCGCGCTGCTGGCGGAGATCAGCCGGGTCGGCCACGCCGCCACCCTCGCGCTGGTCCGGACGGCGGTGGCCGGCGAGGGTGACCCGGTGACGCGGATGCGGCGGCTGGTCGAGGAGTTCACCGCCTGGCACGCCCGGGCCCGGACGGTCGGCCGGGTGGTCAACTACGAGCTGCACGCGCTCCCCGAGGACGCCTACGCGGTGGTCGCGGCGCTCCGCCTGGACATCGAGCGCGAGGTCACCCGGCTGATCGAGGCGGGCCTGGCGGCGGGCGTCTTCGAGGTCGGCGAGGTGCGGACGGCCGCCCGCGCGGTCACCTCGCTGGGCATCGACGTGTCCCGCTGGTACACCGACCGAAGCAGTGAGACGCCCGAGGAACTGGGCCGCCGGTACGGTGAGTTGGTGCTCAGGATGCTGGGCGCGCAGCTGCCGGGGGCCGGTTCGTCGACGCCGGGGCCGTGAGCCGGCTCACGGCTTGACGGCGGTGTGCACCAGCCAGGCGATGTGGTCCCGGAGCGCGTACATCTCCACCGTCGACCGCAGCGCCAGCCACTGTTCGGTCGCCCCGAACCGCCGGAGCACCGCGTACGGGATCCGGAAGTAGGCGTACAGCGCCTCCGTGGTGGGCCGGTAGTAGGAGCTGGCGTCCAGCTCCTCCTCGATCCGGAAGCCGGCGTCGGTGATCAGCCCGCCGAGCGAGCGGGTGTCGTAGCGCTTCGCGCCCACCATCGTCATCGCGTCCAGGTACGGCTCCAGTAACGCCCGCTTGTCCGCCGGGACTTCCGCCGCGGGAAACCCGACGGGGCCGAGCAGGACCAGCCGCCCGCCCGGGCGCAGCAGCCGGTGGAACTCCGCCAGCGCGCGGGCCGGGTCGTAGGAGTGGCAGAGCGTCTCCATCGAGTAGACGCCGTCGAACGAGCCGTCCGGGTAGTCGAGTTCGTGGAAGTCGCCCCAGCTGAAGGTGGTGCGTTCCTCCAGCGCGGCCAGGGCGCTCAGCCGGCGTGCCTCGCGGACGTGGAAGTCCAGGACGTCCACGCCGGTGATCCGCAGGCCGAGGCGGCCGGCGAGCCGGCGCGCGACCACGCCGGAGCCGGCTCCGGCGTCCAGGACGCGCGAGCCGGGCGGCAGCGCGAGTTTGCGGCCCAGGACGGCCTCCAGCCGGCGCTGTGCCTGCCAGCAGCGCCACTTGGACTGGCCGGGTTCGGTCCAGCCCCAGTGCCGGGCGTTGCGGCAGACGAGCGCGTAGAAGAGCCGGTGGCCGGGCCGCCCGTAGACGCGTCGCAGGCCGGTGAGATCGAGTTCGCCGCCGATGTCGCTGACCATCGCTCCCGCCCGCCTTCCGCTGCTCGCTGCCCTTGCCGTCCCGGCCACGCTACCGACGGGTGGGGGCGGTCGCCGGTCCGGTGGGGCCGGACGGGCGACGGGCGCGAGGGGTGCGGACGGCGGGAGCGCGGGCGGTAGGGGTGCGGAGGGTGGGCGACGGGCGGGCCGTCGACCGGGGCCAACGCCCCCCCCCCGTACCCCCCCCCCCGGGCGCGCGCCGTGTCATATAAAAAAAAACCAACCCCCCCAACAGTTTGACCACGCGGTTTGCCTCTTTTGGGTGTTAAA
>NZ_JBHXKE010000268.1:0-11963 GCF_042722765.1 Kitasatospora sp. NPDC058406 | reverse complement strand
CGTACCACCGCCCAACGCCGGAGCGGGCGTGTCAACCTCACCTGGTGCACGGGCCCGCTCCGTCATGACGAACCGGTCGTGACGAACTCGTCGTCACCGACGCCTACCGGCTCCGCTCCCGGGCGGCCGTCAACCTGCCCCGGACGGCGGCATGGACCTCGGCCTCCTCGGCCGGATCGGCGGCGAGACGGCGCAGGCGCTCCAGCACGCGGGCGTCGCCGGTGGTGGCGACGTGCCTCGCGGCGAGCTCCCGGGTGGACTCCTCGCAGTCCCAGAGGCACTCGACGGCCGGCCCCTCGGGGAAGTGCACGTCGGTCACGGCGAGCGCCCGGGCGGCGCGGCCGCGCAGGTCGGAGGAGGCGGACTCCCCGTAGATGTGGCGCAGGACCGGGACGGCGGCGGCGACGGTCAGCCGCCCCGCACCGTCGACCAGCGTCCCGAGCCCGGCACCGGCGCCGGCCACTCCGCGGACCGAGATCCACCGGCGCAGCCCGGCCACCACCAGCGGGCCGTCGGCGGGCTCGCCCGCGTCGGCCAGCAGCTGGACGGCGGCCTCGCCGAGGGCGCTGTCGGCGCCGCCGGTCGCCGGGTCGGCCCAGCGGCGGGCGTGCACCAGCGCCTCCGGGCCGCGCATCCGGCCGATCAGCTCCAGGGCGAACCGGACCAGCCGGTCGTCCACGTCGGAGGCGGCCGCCTCGATCAGGTCGGCCGCGGCCGGGTCCCGCTGGTCCACCAGGTGCCGCAGGGCGGCCCGGCGCGCGCCGGGCAGTCCGGAGCGGGCGGCCTCCAGCACGGCGGGGCGGTCCTCGGGCCGGACCACGGCGGTCAGGCAGCGGGCGGCGGCGGCGGCCCGGCGGTCCACGGCGTCGGGGCCGGTGGCGTCACGGCCGTCCCGCAGGTCGTAGGCCGGCTCGGTACGGTCCGGCCGGCCGGCGAAGGCGGTGGCGCGCAGGCTGCCGAGTTCGCCCTGGTCGGCCCAGGCGAGCACGTCGGCGGTGGACCAGCCCGGGGTGACGCCGCTGCGGTTCAGCTGGCGCTGCCAGAGGTCGAAGGGGGACTGCTCGCCGGCCGCCGCGACCCGCGGGTGGTACGCCGCCCAGAGCCGCCAGGGCCGGGGCTCGTAGGCGGACCGGATGGTCTCCCGCAGTTCGGCGTCGCCCTCGGGGCCCGGCGCGAAGCGGTCCAGTACGGCGGTGCCGAGCAGCAGCAGGCCGCGGTCGTCGTCGCGCAGCGCGAGCTCGTCGAGGGCCCAGGCCCAGTTGGTGCCGGTGGCGGCGTACTCGCGGAGCATCAGCAGCGCGTCGCGCCGGCCGTACGCGGCGAGGTGGCCCAGGACGGAGAGCGCGAGGCCGGTCCGGGACTCGTCCTCGTCGAGGAGGTCCTCCGGTGAGTGCAGGTGGTCCTCGATGCCGTCGAGCGGCGCCTCCAATTCCATGTAGAGGCGCGCGTAGTAGAGGGAGCGGTTCTCGACCTGCCAGTCGGCTCTCGGATCCCTGGTGACGCACTCCTCCAACGCGGCGATGGCCTCGGTGCGGTCGGCGGCCAGCGCATGGAGCTGCCCGTCACCGCGACCTCGCTGAAGGAGGCCGAGGAGGCTGGCACTAGGTGCTATCACTGGCTCGAACATGAGGTCAGCATCCGTTGCGGCGGTCGTAGTGGCAACGGGATTTCCGTCGCCGGGGTCTCTGGTGGGTACTGGGGTGGGCGCCCGGGCGCCGGAATCACCGAAGGTTACCGCCTCGGGCACCCCGCCGCACACAGGGCGACCGACCCTTTGTGCGCACTGGCATATGCCGGGGGAAATTTGCCTGCGTTCTGTCCAAATCGCCCACGAGGGTGATGCCGCTGTGCGACAGTCGACTTCACCATCCGGCCGGCCCGCCCATCACCTCGGGACCATTGGACTTGCCATGATCATGCCGAATACCGTCACCCGCCCACCCCGCGCCGCCGGTGCCACCACGCCGGCCGCCGTGACGGCCGCGACCGGAGCGCTCGGCGCGAGGACTGCGGCCGGCGGCCCGCCCGGCGGGGACGGCCCGGCGCACGGGGACGGCCAGCCGGGCGGCGACGGCCCGGCGGGCGAGAGAGTGGACGGCACCACGCAGGCGCCGCCCGACTCCGCCACCGTCGGCTCGGCCGAGTGGGACCTGCTCACCGACGACGCCCGGTGGTCCGCCGACGCCTACCGGCTGCTCGGCTGCGACCCGGGCCGCGGCCCGCTCAGCCTGGACCGCCTGCCCGACCGGCTGGACGAGGCCGACCGCCCCCAGCTGCGCCGGATGATGACCGACGCCCTGGTCCACGGACGGCACGCCTTCGGCACCCTCCAGGTCCGCCGCCCCGGCGGCGGGCACGACACGGTCGAGTACACCGGCGAGCCCGTGGTCGGCACCGACGGCACCGTGACCGCCCTGCGCATGCTGCTCCGCCGGGCGCACTCCTCCTAGAGCTTGCCTGTCGGGCAAGCTCCGGTCCGCTCCCCCGCCCGGCAGACGGCGGCCGGCGGGCAGGCACCCGACACGGCGACCCACCGGCGGACCGATCGTCGGACAGCGCGACCGTCGGGACAACTCGCCCCTCGGACCGCGCGACCGTCGGGGCAGCGGGCCCCTCAGCCGATCCGGCCCGGCTCCGAACCGGGTCGGCCCTGAAGCAGCCGGCTCTCGGACGGCGTGGCTCTCAGGCGGGCCGCGGCCGGTTCGTCGCGTCCGCCGACCGCAGCTCCCGCCCCAGCTCGGCCCTGAGCTCGTCCACCGCCGGGACCCCCCGGTAGCGCGCGGTCAGCCGGTACATCTCCCGCAACCGGTCCCAGGTCCGGTGCGAGGAGTTCTGGCCGATCAGGTTCATCACCATCTTCACCTGGAAGTCCGCCGCGTCCGGCTCCCCCGTGATCCAGTGCACCGAGGCCAGCGTGATGCGGTCGAACAGCGCCGAACGCAGCTGCCCCGTACCCTCGCGCAGCGCGATCACCCGCTCGGCGTGCCGGCGCGCGTCCGCCGCGGCCGACGCGTCGTGCTCGGCGAGCGTCCGCAGCACCAGTGCCTGCATCCCGCGCAGCTCCGCCTCGTCGAAGACCTGCATCCAGGACGGCGGCGGACCGGTGACCTCCTCGGCGAAGAGGTCCTCGGCCTCCCCGAGGAGCCGCCGGGTCGCCTGCGCGTGCCCGATCGAGGCGTGCGCCCAGGCCTCCACGGTGTTCAGCATCGCCCGGGTCCTGGGCAGCATCCGGCCACCGCCGCCCGACTTGGCCGCCGCCATCAGGTCGATCGCGTCGTCGGCCCGCCCGAGGTGGACCATCTGCCGGGCCGCCCGGGAGATCGCCTCCCCCGCGCGCGGCCGGTCGCCCGCCTCCTTCGCCGCCTCGGCGGCGAGCAGGAAGTACTTCTGCGCGGTCGGCTCCAGGCCGACGTCGTGCGACATCCAGCCGGCCAGCACCGCGAGGTTGGCCGCGACCAGCCACAACCGCTGCTCCACGGCGGCGCCGTGGCGGTGCGTCAGCAGGCCGCCCACCTCGTTGAGCTGGCCGACCACCGCCTTCCGCTGCAGGCCGCCGCCCCGGGCCGCGTCCCAGGCCCGGAACACCTGGACCGAGCGCTCCAGCGCCTCCACCTCGCCGGGCCCCACCGGGCCCGCGTCGTACAGGTCCACCACCGGGCGGGCGCCGCCCTGGGCGACCACCGGTCTCGGGCCGGGCGCCGAGGCCGCGTACGCGACCGCGTCCCCGCCCAGCCAGCCCTTCAGGGAGTCGGCGACGACCGCCCCGGCCGTGAGCGCAGCACCCGCGCCCACCAATCCACGTCGGTTCAGCATGAGGTCCATTCCCGTGAACTCGGTGAGGACCGCGGCCGTTCGATCCGGCTCCCATAACGACGAGATGGCGGACTGCGCCGCTCCGTTCCTGGTGGGCCGGTGTCGTTCCAGA
The DNA here is from genome assembly GCF_042722765.1 of Kitasatospora sp. NPDC058406. NCBI lineage: Bacteria > Bacillati > Actinomycetota > Actinomycetes > Kitasatosporales > Streptomycetaceae > Kitasatospora > Kitasatospora sp. NPDC058406. Next base: position 8,038 of record NZ_JBHXKE010000268.1, on the reverse strand, counting down.
CCGAGGTCCTCAGTGGTGACGACACGGCCGAGCCGCTCCGTGAACACAGCTGCCAGCACCCTCGGCACCGGGTCGCGCGGGACCTCGCCCTGCTCGATCCAGCGCCGGACCCGCGAGGTGTCGGTGGACAGCTGCTGCTGTCCCATCGCGGCACCACGCCGATTGACCAGCCGCGCGAGCTCGCCCTTCGACCATCCGGTCAGGACGAACAGATCGGCGAGTCGGGTGTTGGGTCCCCTGCTCACGTGAAGCCCCCAGGTTCCTCGGCTGGTTCGAGGCTAGAGGCTCCGTCATGTGCCAGGCGAGCATTCGCCAGGCTTCGCCAGGGCCCGCCACATTACCAACCACCGGCATTCGGGTGTGATGTAGAGGTGCGCCACCCCGACCCCCGGGTCGGGCGGTGTTCCAGGCCCTGGAGGGGTTCCCCCCTTCGGGTCGCGGAACGTCCCCGGTTCTCACCCGAGGGGGTGGCGCGGCCGGGTGGCGCGGGGGCGCCGGGCACGGCCACGGCAGTACCGGCCGACCGCATTCCCCAGGGTGCGGACGGCCGGTCCACCGCCGCAGCACGGGGTTTCGACCCCGGCGTCCGTGCCCGGAGCCCGCGCACCACCCACCGGACCGAGCAAGGGCCGCCGTCACGCCAGGAAGCACGCGGCACCGGCCCTCCCCGCACCGGCGGGGCTCACCCGCAGACGGACAGGAAGGAACCTCCCTCACCCCATGTACTCCTCAGCGACCTCCCCGACGCCGACCGCGACCCGCGCGGCGCTGCGCCCCCCCACCGCAGCCACCGGCCGTCCCGGACCGAAGCAGGTGCCGCCGACCCGGCCCGCCGCCCCCCGCGGCGCCGACGGCCGGTCCGCGGACCCGCGGGGCCAGGCCGCCCGGACCGCGCTGGGCCTGCGGGCGCCGGATTCCGCCCTCCCCGTCGGCACCCGGGCGCCCGGCGCGCGGATCCCCGCCGCCCGCCCCGGCGACGGCCGGATGCTGCGCCCGCCGCTCCGCCCCGGCCAGTCCGGCGTCCAGGAACGGATCGACCCCGCGGCGCTGCAGACCCCCGCCGTACGGGCCGCGCTCGCCGGTGTCGCCCGGATATGCCCCGCGTTCACCCCTCGCCAGGTGCTGCGTGAGGGGAGCCGCCACATCCTGGTGGCGGGCACCATCGGCCGCGCGCCGGTGGTGGCCAAGTGCCTGGCCCCGCAGGCGGTGCGGAGCGAGCACTTCGAACAGCTGGTGAGCGACTTCCACCACGAGGTCGCGGTCTACCGGGCGTTCGTCCGGCACCGACCGCCGGTGCGGCTGCCCCGTCTGGTGGCGGCCGACCACGACCGCTGCGTGCTCGTCATGGAGCGCGTTCCCGGCCGTCCGGCCGCCCGCGAGCGCCACCCGGTCAACGCGCCCACCCCGGGCGAGGTCCGGGCGCTGCTCACCGCCGTCCGGACGCTCAACCTCTGGCGGCCTCCGACCGACGTGTTCCAGCCACGGCTGGACTACCAGTTGGAGATCGCCCGGTACCACTCGGTGGGCCAGCTCACCGACCGGGACGCCGGCGACCTGCGCGGCCTCCTGCACGGGCTCGGCCACGTCCCGCTCCAGCTCTGCCACGGGGACGCGCTGCTCAGCAACATGCTGCTGGCGCCCTCCGGTCCGGTGCTGGTCGACTGGGAGCAGGCCGGCTGGTACCTGCCGGGGTACGACCTGGCGGTGCTGTGGAGCGTGCTCTCCGGGGACACCGCGGCCCGCCGCCAGATCAGCCAACTCGCCCAGAGCGGCGGCACGATGGCCCGGGACGCGTTCCTGGTCAACCTGGTCCTCGTGCTGATGCGGGAGATCCGGCTCTACGACGTGCCGGGCGCCGGCGAGGAGCAGCGGATCATGATCCGGCGGCTCTACGACGACGCCGCGCTGGCCCGCCGCGCGGTCCGGGCGGCCGTCGGCACCCGTTGAGCGGGCCGGTCCCCCTGCTCAGGGCCGGGCGCCGCGCTCCAGCGCCGCCCGGCCGGCGGCCTCCAGGACGGCCTCGTCGGGGGCCAGGTGGACCCGGCTGCTCAGCACGTCGCGCAGGTAGCGCTCCAACGGGTGACGCCGGCTCAGGCCCGGGTTGCCGGTGAGCGAAACGGCCTGCTGGACGGCCGAGATGGCGGCCCGGGAGGCCAGCAGATGGGCCGGCCCGGTACGGGCGACCGCGTCCGGTTCGGCCCGGTCCACCCGCGGGGCCAGCCCGTGGACGAGTTCCTCCGCGCCGATCAACTGGGCCTCGATCTCCCCCAGCGCGGAACGGTACCGGGGCAGACTGCCGAGCGGCTCGGTCAGATTGGCCGGAGTCCGCTGGTGCAGGAAGCGGACCAGCCAGTCCTGGGCGGAGCGGGCGACCCCGACGGCCACCGCGGAGAGCGCCAGATCGTGCCAGGCGCGGCCGAGTTCGGCGGCCGGTACGGCCTCGGCGGCGGCTCCGGGAGCGGCGGCCCCGCCCTTCACGGTTCCACCCTTCGGCGGGGTGAGGCCCAGCGCGAGTTCCGCCGGGACGTGCACCTCCTCCAGGACCACGTCGTGGCTCGCGCTGGCGCGCAGGCCGAGCTGGTCCCAGGTCGGGTCGATCTCCAGGCCCTCGCTCTCGCCGCGGACCAGGAAGGTGCCGATCCGGGGCACCGGTTCGTCGGTCCGCGCGGTCACCGCCATCCAGGCCAGCGCCTCGGCGCCGGTGCAGTAGGTCTTCCGGCCGCTGAGCAGCCAGCCGTCACCGTCCCGCCGGGCGATCGTGGCGGGCGGCGCCCCGGTCCGGCCGCCGGGCTCCACGCGCAGGGTGTTGACCAGCGCCGGGCCGCGTCGGGACTCGTTGAGAAGCCGCCGGTAGCCGGCCGTCGGCCAGCCCGCCACTCGCGCCTGTTCGGCGTGCTGGAGCAGGGTGAACGCGGTGACCACGGCCACCGAGGCGTCCCCCCGGCCGAGTTGGGCCAGCACCCGGACGGTGTCGGCGAGCGTGCCGCCGGGGCCGCCGTACCGCCGGTCGACGGTCAGCGTGAGCAGCCCGGCCTCGTGCACCGCCTCGATGCCCTGGTACGGGAAGGTGGCGTCGCGGTCGTGCTCCTCGGCCCGCGCGGCCAGCAGATCGACGACCCGGGGCAGTCCGGCGAGCGCGGCCGCGACAGGCGACTGGGCGGCGGGTGACTGGTCGGCAGCGGTGGTGGTCATGGTGCTGGTGCCTCCGGGCGGCAGCGTGGGCTCGGCATCTGCGGGCGGCACGCCGGACTGGCGCGCGGTACCGGTGGGCGGCCCCGGAGGTCAGCGGAACGCCCGCCCCCGGATCGGCGCCGACCGCTCGGCCGGCCGCCCGCCGCCTCGGGGACGAATCCCCCTCAGTAGCCCGGACACGCAGCGCTGGCGGTACGCCGCAGGTCGAGATAGCTGCGGCGGGTCAGCAGCGGAAGACGGCACGACATGTTCGCGACTGTACGAAGCCGTGATCGAAACCGTCAAGCAGCGCCCGTGGGCCGGAACGGGCCACCCGGCGGTGCACCGAACGGGAAGCGGAACCCTGCCCTCCGGGGCAGGGTTCCGGCGACCGATCAGCCCTGCTGGAACATGTCCGCGGGCAGCGGCTTGAGCAACTGGTAGAGGTCGTCCGAAATCGGTCGGTCCCAGGAGGCGATGGTGACCTGCACTCCGTCGCTCCGGCCGAACTGGGAGCAGAACACCCGGCCCTCGCTGACCTTGACCTTCTTCACGATGAGCAGGTCGTCCCCGAGCAGGACCGGGAAGTCCTCCGCCGAGACGAACTCGACCGGTTCCTCGTCCTCCAGGGCCGCGAGCAGTTGCCGGACCTCGAAGGGCACGCTGTCCCCGGTGTCCCGGGCCGGCGATCCCTCGGGGAGATTGCCGATGAACATCGCCGGTCCTCTGCCGCCGAACAGGTCGTAGCGCAGGAAAATCCCCTGGCAGGAGCCGTCGGGACCGGTCATCATGGCCGCACCGAAGTCACCGGGCCAGTCGCCCGGATCCATGGCGAGCACGTCGAAGTCCGGGCCGGTGGGCTGGCCGGAGCGACGGCGGAGAAAAGACATGGGAACATCGTACGTGCCAAGCACACCACGCTCACGGGGTGGGTGGGGCGCCGGACGGAGATCCACGCTCAGAGACCAATGTTGACTCTGAGCAACCGTCCGGGCTACGTTCGGTTCAGCACGACAGCCGTTCTGGGTTTCACCCTTCGGGGGGACGGCATGTCGCAACGCGGCCCTACACGCGTATCCCTCACTGTGCACACCGTCGTGCCGAAGTGCCGAGCACCCAGCTTCGTCGTCGCACACAGCACAGCACACAAGCCAACAGTTCCATGCACACAAGCAAGGTCCGCGGGGCCCCGGCCCGTCGCTCCCGTGGACCTGCTCGGGACGCCGCCGCGTGGGGGCGTGCGGGTCCCGAGCACAGGCACCGGTCTCCGAGTAGCTCTCGGTTCCGGCGCCACACCTCCCGGCGACTGCCGGCCCTTCGGGGCCGGGACCGGCCGACGCACCCCGGTGCGCAGGGGATGACTGGGAGGAAGCCCGGCAGCGCTGTCGGGTTACACAGCAGGCGCCGTGTCTGGCCGCGTGGGGGCGGTGGGCACGGCGTCTGTCTGTGCTCATACTCTGAGCTGCGTTTGTCTAACAGTCAACAGAAATTATGACGGCGCGCGCTCAAATGTGATCAGAAAGATGACCAGCAGAGACCTTGGTGCCGACCCGGGGGTCCGGGCCGGCACCGGACGCGCTCCGAACCTCCCCCGAAGGGGCCGGACACCCGGTCGCGGCGCCCGGTCCGACGGACCGGTCCGGCCGCCGGCCGGAACCGCCCGGACCTCAGGTGAGGTCGAACTCGCCGTCCCGCGCACCGAGCACGAAGGCCCGCCACTCGGCCGGTGTGAACACCAGGACCGGGCCGTCCTCCTGGCGGCCGTCCCGCATCCCGATGTAGCCGTCCACGAAGGCGATCTGGACGTCCCCGACACCCTGGCTGCTGCACAGCCAGGTGGCCCCCGCGAAGTCCACCTTCGGCTTCCCGTTCACGCCGAGCTCCACGGGCTCCACCGCATCCACCTCGGTCCCGCTGTTGGCTGCCACCACTGGTCTCTCCTCCCGACGGCCTGGACGGGCCCAGCCTAGTCACGGTCGCCGCCCCGGTCAGCGGGATGCCCGGGACTCCCCCGGCCGGGGCCGACAGCCTGTCAGCGGGCCCGCCACCGCCCCGGCTGTGCTAGGGCGTGTCCCGCACGGACGGGCGGCGGGCGAGCTGCCAGAGTGTGGAACGCCCCCACCGCCCCCGCCCCGCCACACTCCCCCAGGAGCAGCCGATGAGCCGCCGGGACGGCACCCGCGCCGATGTCATCCCCATCTCCGAGGCTCCCTCGGCCCACCCTCCGGCGCCCCGCACCCCGCCCGGCCGCACGCCGCTGCCCCGGCCGGCCCCGGGCCGCCCGCCCGCACACGGCCGGGTGGGCATCGTCCTGGTCTCGCACAGCCAGGAGCTGGCCGCCGCCGTCCGGGCCATGGCGCTCTCGCTCGCCGACTCCGACTCGCCCGCGCCGGTCGCCGCGACCGGCGGGGACCTCGTCGACGGTCCCGGCATCAGCGCGGTGCTGGTGGCCGCCGCCACCCGCCGGGTCGACCAGGGGCACGGCGTGGTGATCCTGGCCGACCTCGGGAGCGCGGTCGCGACCGTCCGCGCGCTGCTCTCCGACGCGGACGAGCACGGGCTGCCGTTCCCCGTCCGGTTCGCCGAGGCCCCGTTCGTGGAGGGCGCGGTGGCCGCGGTGGCCACCGCCACGGCCGGGGGCGACCTCGCGGCCGTGCTGGACGCGGCCGAGGAGGCCTACCGCCAGCACAAGGGCTGAGCGCCGCCCCGACCGGCCGGTCCCGAGCAGCCCCGGGCGGCCCCGAGCGGTGCGGCCCCGGGTGGATCCGCCGGCGGTTCCACCGGCGGATCCACCGGTTCAGGCGGTTCCCGGGCCCGGCCGGTTCCGGCCGTTCTCGGCGCTCCGCCGGTTCCGGCCGTTCTCGGGGTTCCACCCCACAGCCGGTGACCGCCCGGCTACCATCGGCGCAGAACCGGCCGAGCGGGCCCGGTGGTCGGAGGGGGGAACCTCAGCCATGCGCGTGGTCGTCACAGGCGGAGCCGGATTCATCGGGGCCAACCTGGTCCGGGCCCTGCTGGACCGGCCGGAGGTGAGCCAGGTGCGGGTCGTGGACGACCTCTCCACCGGTCACAAGGGCAACCTCGCCGGGACGGGGGCGCTCCTCTTCGAGGGCACCGTCCTGGACCGCGCGCTGCTGGACGAGGCCCTCGCCGGCGCCGACGCGGTGGTCCACCTCGCCGCGCTGCCGTCCGTCCCGCGCTCGGTGGCCGACCCGCTGGCCAGCCACCACGCCAACGCCACCGGCACCCTGGAGGTCCTGGAGGCCGCCCGCCGGGCCGGCGGGCCGTACGTGGCCGCCGCGTCGTCCTCCTCCGTCTACGGCGCCAACCGCGAGCTGCCCAAGCGGGAGACCATGCGGACCGCGCCGATGAGCCCGTACGCGGTCAGCAAGCTGGCCACCGAGGCGTACCTCGCGGCCTACCACCACTGCTACGGGCTGGGCGTGCTGCCGCTGCGGTTCTTCAACGTGTTCGGCCCGCTGCAGCCCGCCGGCCACGCCTACGCGGCCGTGGTGCCGGCGTTCCTGGACGCCGCACTGGCCGGACGCCCGCTGACCGTGCACGGGGACGGCGGGCAGAGCCGGGACTTCACCTACGTCGGCACGGTCGCCCAGGTGATCAGCGACGCGGTCGTCCGCCGGGTGGTGCACGCCGATCCGGTGAACCTCGCGTTCGGCACCCGCACCTCGCTGCTGGAGCTGGTCGGCGAGCTGGAGTCGGTGCTCGGCCACCCGGTCGAGGTCGCGCACACCGAGCCGCGGGCCGGTGACGTCCGGGACTCGCAGGCCGACAACGCACGGCTGCGCGAGCTCTTCCCGGACGTCCGCCCGGTGCCGCTGCGCGAGGGTCTGGAGCAGACGGCGGCCTGGTTCCGCACGCTGTAGCCGCCGCCCGCCGCTCGGGGTCCGCCGCCGCGTCAGACGCGCTCGGTGCCCTGCCAGGTGAAGACCGCCGCCGCGCGGTCCGCCAGGGAGTGGCGGATCCACCCGAGCTCCTTCTCCTCCATCGGAGGCAGCTCGTCCAGCCCGAACCAGCCGACCGCGAGCGTCTCGTCGTCGTTGATCCGCGCCTCGCCGTCCACCGGCCGGCAGTGGAAGACGAGTTCCAGGTACCGCGTCAGGTCGCCGTTGGGGTAGGTGACCTCGGGCGAGACGGTGACCGAGACCAACCGCTCGGGGACGGCGACCACGCCGCTCTCCTCCAGGCACTCGCGGACCGCGCCGTCGGCGGGCTGCTCCCCCGGGTCGAGGATGCCGCCGGGCGGCGTCCACCGCCCGTCGTCGGCACGCTGGACGAGCAGCACCCGGCCGTCGTCGTCCAGCACGACCGCGACGACGGCGCTGAGCCAGAGCATGCGGGTGCCGACCACGGCGCGCAGGTCGGCGAGGAACTCGGGAATGGCCATGCCCGGTAGCCTATCCGGGCCGTCCCGGCCTCAGGGCGCGGTTCTCCGCAGCGGTCGGGCCGGGGAGCCGACCACCACCTCGCCGGGGGGAACGTCCCTGGTCACCACGGCCGCCGCGCCGACGAAGGCGCCCGTGCCGACCCTGCGGCCCTGGAGCACCACGGCGTTCGAGCCCACGGTGACGGCGTCGGCGAGCAGCACCGACCCCGAGACGTTCCCGCCCGGATAGACCGTCACCCGCTCGCCGCACACGGTGTCGTGGCCGACGGTGGCGTTGTAGTGGACCTGGCTGTGCGCGCCGAGCCGGACGCTGCTGGAGACGTACGCGCCGCCCATCACCAGGCAGCCCGGCCCGAGTACCGTCTCGGGGGCGACCAGCGCCCGGGGGTGGACCAGGGTCACCGGCTCGCCGCCCAGCCCGTCGAGCAGGGCGGCGATCCGCTGCCGGACGGCCGGGTCGGC
>NZ_JBHXKE010000267.1:0-11983 GCF_042722765.1 Kitasatospora sp. NPDC058406 | reverse complement strand
TCACCGCTCCCGGGGCCGCCCGGCGCGCGCCGTTCGGCGCACGGGTCGTTCCGTGCCCGCAGCCGGCGGGCCTCCGCTCACTCCGCCGGAGCGCCGGCCTCGACCGGGGCACCGGCACGGGCCGACGGCTCCGCCGCCTCCCCCGCCGACCGGGCCTGACCGGCCGTCTCGGCGTGCACCTCGATCGTCGTCTCGACGGCGACCACCACCGTCTCGCCCGAGCGCTGCCCGGCCCGGATCGAGTCGATCCTGGCCAGCACCTTGCCGCGCAGGTCGGCCGGGGTGTCGTCGCAGCCGCAGGAACGCTTGATCAACGCCTTGATCGCCTGCTCCAGCCCGTACTGCTTCAGGCACGGCGAGCACTCCTCGAAGTGCTCACGCAGCTTGGCGCAGTCGCCCTCGGCCATCTCGTTGTCGAGGAATTCGTAGAGGTGGTCGAGGACCTCGCCACACTCGGTGTCGTTCGGATCGCCGCAGCTCATGAGCCCGAGCCCTTCGCTTCCTGCCCTGCCCCACTGCCGGCCGGGACCAGCCCGCGCTCACGGGCGTAGTCCTCCAGCATGCCGCGCAGCTGACGGCGGCCGCGGTGCAGCCGGGACATCACCGTACCGATGGGAGTACCCATGATGTCCGCGATCTCCTTGTACGCAAAGCCCTCGACGTCCGCGAGATAGACGGCGATACGGAACTCCTCCGGGATGGCCTGGAGGGCGTCCTTCACGTCGCTGTCCGGGAGGTGGTCCAGGGCCTGGGTCTCCGCCGAGCGCAGACCGGTCGACATGTGCGACTCGGCCCGGGCCAGCTGCCAGTCCTCGATCTCCTCGGCGGCGGTGCGCTGCGGCTCCCGCTGCTTCTTGCGGTACGAGTTGATGAACGTGTTGGTGAGGATGCGGTACAGCCAGGCCTTGAGGTTGGTGCCCTCGCGGAACTGGTGGAACGACGCGTACGCCTTGGCGAACGCCTCCTGGAGCAGGTCCTCCGCGTCGGCCGGGTTGCGGGTCATCCGCAGCGCCGCCGAGTACATCGGATCCAGGTAGCCCAGGGCGTCACGCTCGAAGCGGTCCCGCCGGGCCTCCTCGCTCTCCTCCGCCGACACCCGGAAGGTGTCCTCGCCGATCGCCTCGGCCAGCTCCTCACCGGTGAGCGCCTCGCCCGTGGGCAGGCCCTCATCCGGGCCCCGGCCCGGCTCGGCCTCGTGCTCGGTCCCGACGACCGGACCCACCTCCTCGGCATGACGGGCACGACCCACGGCGGGCCGCCCCGAAATGGAGGATATCGGGCTGACGGGCTTCTCGCCCGCGGCAATCCAGTCCGACCACGAGGGGGCGAACGTCGCCGCGGCCTCGCGCTCGTCCGGCCGCTCGGGGCACGCGATCGAACCCATCTGCCCTGCCTTCCATCGGGACTCAAGCTGACGAGGGTGTCAACCACTGGAATCACTCCCGCATTCCCGCCCCCCGCCCGCAGTTCGCTCGAACGGGTGAACAGAGCGTGACAGCCCGCGCACGGGGCCCCGGGAACCCCCTCAGACCAGCCCCAGCACCCAGTCCCCGACCGCCGACGTGATCAGCTCCAGCACCTCGCCCTGACCGACCGGCGCCCGCTTCGGCACCTCGAAACCGTGACTGCCGTACTCCAGCGCCACCAGCGCGTGCGTACCGGGCAGCTCCGGGAACTCCGCAGGCCCACCGAACGGGTCGGCCGCACTCTGCACCACCAGCGTCGGCAGACCCGAGCCCAGCAGTTCCCCCGCCCGGCTCTTCTCCGGCCGGCCCGGCGGATGCAGCGGGAACGCCAGCGCCACCACCCCGACCGCCCCGGCCGCCGCGCCCGTCCGGCAGGCCACCCGGGCCCCGGCGCTGCGCCCGCCCACCACCAGCGGCAGACCGGCCCCGGCCAGCCGTTCGGCCACCGGCGCCCACCCCGCGTCCAGCGTCTTCGGCGCCGGCCCGAGCCGCTTCCCGGCCACCCGCCAGGGCTGCTCCACCAGCGCCACCGAGATCCCCCGCGCCGGCAGCGCCGCGGCCAGCGCCACCAGGTCCCGCGCCTCGATCCCGCCGCCGGCGCCGTGTCCCAGTGCCAGCACCGCCCGCGGTGCGGCCGCCGGGTGCAGGGTGATCCGGGCGTCCCCGACGGGCGTCGGGACGAGTTCCCTCGTCACGGCCTCGCGGGCGGCGGTTTCCCGGGCGGCGACCGCCCGGTCGGCGGCTTCCTGGTCGGCGGCTTCCTGGTTCACGGCGGCTCCGGTACGAACGACGGGGAAGGACGGGGAGAGGACAGGGGAAGGCGACGGCCGGGAGGCAGGGCGCGGCGGAGCTCAGAAGAGCGTGGTCTCGTACTCGACCTCGGTGTACGGCTCGGTCAGACCGGGCTCGTCGTTGCGGATGCTGCCGACCGCCGGCGACACCGGAGTGGCCCGCAGTGCCCCCGGCGGCGGGGGTATCAGCAGCCGCCGCAGCTCCTCGGGGTCGTCCCGCCGCGGATCCAGCCACTCGTCGAACGATCCCGGATCGAGGAAGAGCGGCATCCGCTCGTGGATCGGCGCCAGCAGCTCCTCGGCCTCCGTGGTCACGACGGTGAACGTCACCAGCCAGCCCTCCGGGTGGTCCGACGGCACCGTCCGGTTCCGCCAGAACTCGTACAGCCCGGCCAGGGCGAGCGGCGAGCCGTCCGTCCGGGAGACGAAGAACGGCTTCTTCCTCGCCTTCCCGCGCTCACCCGGCACCGTCTGCCACTCGTAGTAGCCGTCCACCGGCAGGATGCACCGCCGGGACGCGAAGGCCTGCCGGTACGAGGGCTTCTCGTGCACCGTGTCCGAACGGGCGTTGATCATCTTCACCGCCGTCTCCGGCGACTTCGCCCACTGCGGCACCAGCCCCCAGCGCAGCACCCGCAGCTGCCGCACCGGAGCCCGTTCCCCCTTCGGCACCCGTTCCAGCACCACGAAGGCGCTCTGCGTGGGCGCGACGTTCCAGCTCGGAGCCAGCGTCTCGGCCGGATCCCACTGCCGGACGCCGAACAGCTCGACGATGTCCTCGGGCCTGGTGCTCGAAGCGAAGCGACCGCACATGCCGTCAGCTTGCCACGACCGCGACCCCCGCCGGGTTTCTCACCCCCTCCTCACGCCCGCCGGAGAACCACCCGCCCCCGCCCGGCCGTCCCCCGCATGGCAGGCTGCCACCCCGGGACGGCCGAAACCGAGGCGGAGGAGACCCCCATGGACGCCAGGACCATCGACGAACTGTGGACCGCCGTCACCGGCACCCAGCCCGCCCCGCCCGGCTGGCTCGCCCTCGCCACCGGCGCCGTCGCCCTGCTCGCCGTCCTCACCCGCCCGCTCTGGCGGATCACCCGCAACGCGGTGACCATCGCGCACGAGGGCGGCCACGGACTCGCCGCCCTCGTCACCCGCCGCAGGCTGGCCGGCATCCGGCTGCACTCCGACACCTCCGGCCTCACACTCTCCTACGGCCGCCCCACCGGCCCCGGCATGGTCCTCACCGCCGCCGCCGGCTACCTCACGCCCGCCCTGCTCGGACTCGGCTGCGCCGCCCTGCTCGCGGCCGACCGGATCACCCTGCTGCTCTGGCTCGCCATCGTCCTGCTGCTCGCCCTGCTGGTCCGCATCCGCAACGCCTTCGGCTTCCTGAGCGTCCTGCTCACCGGCGCCGCCTTCTTCCTGGTCTCCTGGTTCGGCACCCCCGAGGTCCAGGCCGGCTTCGCCTACCTCGGCAGCTGGTTCCTGCTGTTCGGCGCGGTCCGCCCGGTCCTCGAACTCCAGCACCAGCGCCGCCGCGGCCAGGCCGGGGACTCCGACGCCGACCAGCTCGCCCGCCTCACCGGCGTCCCCGGCCTCGCCTGGACGGCGCTCTTCCTGGTCACCGCACTCGCCGCCCTCGCCCTCGGCGCGAGCTGGCTGCTCCGCCCCCTCTGAGCAGGAGCCCCCGCCGACGCGGGCGAAAGGACAGTTCCGGTACGGCCCCTAAACTTGCCCCATGACCGAGACCCTGTGGCCCGCCCCCGTCGCGACCAGCCCCGTTGACGCCACCGTCACCATCCCCGGCTCCAAGTCGGTCACCAACCGGGCCCTGGTGCTGGCGGCCCTGGCCGACGAGCCCGGCTGGGTGCGCCGACCGCTGCGCAGCCGCGACTCCCAGCTGATGGCCGACGGCCTGCGCGCGCTCGGCGTCGGCATCGAGGAGCAGGTCAACAACGACTCCGGCGGCACCGGGGGCGGCGAGGCCTGGCGGGTCATCCCCGCCCCCGCGCTGCGCGGCCCCGCCTCCGTCGACGTCGGCAACGCCGGCACGGTCATGCGTTTCCTCCCCCCGCTCGCCGTCCTCGCCGACGGCCCGGTCCACTTCGACGGCGACCCGCGCAGCCACGAGCGCCCCCAGCACGGCGTGATCGACGCCCTGCGCGCGCTCGGCGCCCGGATCGAGGACGGCGGCCGCGGCGCCTTCCCGCTCACCGTGCACGGCACCGGGGCCCTGGAGGGCGGCCCGGTCGAGCTCGACGCCTCCTCGTCCTCGCAGTTCGTCTCCGCCCTGCTGCTCTCGGGCGCCCGCTACAACCAGGGCGTCGAGGTCCGGCACGTCGGCGGGCCCGTCCCCTCGCTGCCGCACATCCGGATGACCGTCGAGATGCTCCGGCTGGCCGGCGTCCAGGTCGACGCCCCCGGGGACGGCGGCGAGAAGGACGTCTGGCGGGTCACCCCCGGCGCCCTGATCGGCCGCGACATGGTCGTCGAGCCCGATCTCTCGAACGCCGCACCGTTCTTCGCCGCCGCCCTGGTCACCGGCGGCCGGGTCACCGTCCGCGACTGGCCCCGCCACACCACCCAGCCGGGCGACCAGCTGCGCGACCTCTACACCCGGATGGGCGGCAGCTGCGAGTTCACCGACGAGGGCCTCCAGTTCACCGGCACCGGCCGGATCCACGGCATCGAGGCCGACCTGCACGACGTCGGCGAGCTCACCCCGGTGATCGCCGCCGTCGCCGCCCTCGCCGACTCCGAGTCCCACCTCTACGGCATCGCGCACCTGCGGCTGCACGAGACCGACCGGCTGGCCGCGCTCGCCAAGGAGATCAACGACCTCGGCGGCGACGTCAGCGAGACCGAGGACGGCCTGCGGATCCGCCCGCGCAAGCTGGGCGGCGGCGTCTTCCACACCTACGAGGACCACCGCCTGGCCACCGCCGCCGCGGTGATCGGCCTCGCCGTACCCGGCGTCCAGGTGGAGAACGTGGCCACCACCGCCAAGACCCTGCCGGACTTCCCCGCGATGTGGGACGAGTTGCTCACCGGAGTGGTGGCGGGCGGCTGAGCGGGAGACTGGGGACATGCGCCGTTACGGCAAGGACGCCGACGAGGACGACATCCGCAACCGGCCCGGACGGAAGGGCTCCCGCCCTCGCACCCGGATCCGGCCCAAGCACGAGGACGCGGCCGAGGCGATGGTGCTCACCGTCGACCGCGGCCGGCTGACCTGCCTGATCGACCCGGGCACCAAGCAGGAACGCGAGATCGTCGCGATGAAGGCCCGCGAGCTGGGCCGCAAGGGCGTCGTCGTCGGCGACAACGTCTCCATCGTCGGCGACCTCTCCGGGGACGCCGACACCCTGGCCCGGATCGTCCGGGTCGAGGAGCGCAGCTCGGTCCTGCGGCGAACCGCGGACGACGACGACCCGTACGAGCGGATCGTCGTCGCCAACGCCGAGCAGCTCGCCATCGTCACCGCCCTGGCGGACCCGGAGCCCCGGCCCCGGCTGATCGACCGCTGCCTGGTCGCCGCCTACGACGCGGGGATGGAGCCGCTGCTCGTCCTCACCAAGGCCGACCTCGCCCCGGCCGAACCCATGCTGGACGCCTACGCACCGCTCGGCATCCGGTACGTGGTGACCCGCCGGGACGAGCTGGCCACCACCGGCGCCGAGGTCGTCCGGGAGCGCCTGCGCGGCCTGCGCACGGTGTTCATCGGCCACTCCGGCGTCGGCAAGACCACCCTGGTCAACGCCCTCGTCCCGGAGCACCAGCGGAGCACCGGGCAGGTCAACTCGGTCACCGGCCGGGGCCGGCACACCACGGTGTCGGCCCTCGCGCTGCGCCTGCCGCCGCCGCCCGGGGCCAAGCCGGGCTCGAAGAAGGCACTGGACACCGGCTGGGTGATCGACACCCCCGGCTTCCGGTCCTTCGGCCTCTCGCACATCGACCCGTCCCGGGTGATCCTGGCCTTCCCCGACCTGGAGCCCGGCACCGCCGAGTGCCCGCGCGCGTGCAGCCACGACGAGCCGGACTGCGCGCTGGACGCCTGGGTGGCCGAGGGGCACGCCGATCAGGCCCGGCTCTACTCGCTGCGCCGTCTGCTGGCCAGCAAGGAGGCCCGCGAGGACGACTGACCCGCCCGGGTGCGCGGGTGACCCGCCCGGGTGCGCGGGCGGAGTCCGGGGTTTTCGCGCGTTCGAGGTGTCGGAGCACCGCTGCCTGGTGATCATAGGAAAGTCGGGCCGGATCACGGCCCGTTTCCGGCGATCGACAGGGAGAGCACGCGATGGCATGGGCCCTGGTGATCCTGGCCGGTCTCCTGGAGACCGGCTTCGCGATCAACCTCAAGCTCAGTGAAGGCTTCACCAAGCTCTGGCCCACCATCAGCTTCTGCGTCTTCGCCCTCGGCAGCTTCGGTCTGCTCACGATCTCCCTGAAGACCCTCCCGGTCGGCCCCGCGTACGCGGTGTGGACCGGGATCGGCGCGGCCGGCACCGCGATCTACGGCATGGCCTTCCTGGACGAGACCACCTCGGTGCTCAAGCTGGTGTCGATCTCCCTGGTGATCGCCGGGGTGATCGGCCTCCAGCTGAGCGGTTCCGCGCACTGAGCCCCCGCCCGCCCGGGGCGGGTCCGGCCCGGGGCCCGGCCCTTCCCGGTCCGGTCCGCGAGCCCGACTGTCCCGATCGGGGAGGGCTCGCTAGGGTTTCGGACATGGCCGACTACCACGACGACCTCCGACTCGCCCACGTCCTCGCCGACTCGGCCGACTCGGTCACCCTGGAGCGCTTCCGCGCACTCGACCTCCGGGTCGAGACCAAGCCCGACCTCACCCCCGTGAGCGACGCCGACAAGGCCGCCGAGGAGCTCGTGCGCAGCATCCTCCAGCGGGCCCGCCCGCGCGACGCGGTGCTCGGCGAGGAGTTCGGCCTCCAGGGCACGGGACCGCGCCGCTGGGTGATCGACCCGATCGACGGCACCAAGAACTACATCCGCGGCGTGCCGGTCTGGGCGACCCTGATCGCGCTGCTGGAGGACGGCCCGGACGGCGTCGAACGGCCGGTCGTCGGCATCGTCTCGGCCCCCGCGCTGAACCGCCGCTGGTGGGCCGCCAAGGACCTCGGCGCGTTCGCCGGCCGCAGCCTGGCCAAGGCGAGCCGGATCCGGGTCTCCGGCGTCTCCCGGATCGAGGACGCCTCCTTCTCCTACTCCTCGCTCTCCGGCTGGGAGGAGCGCGGCCGCCTCGACCCGTTCCTCGACCTCACCCGGGCCTGCTGGCGCACCCGCGCCTACGGCGACTTCTGGTCGTACATGATGGTCGCCGAGGGCGCGGTCGACATCGCGGCCGAGCCGGAACTGTCCCTGTGGGACATGGCGGCCAACTGCATCATCGTCGAGGAGGCCGGCGGACGCTTCACCGGCCTGGACGGCGTCCCGGGCCCGGGCGGCGCCGACGCGGTCGCCTCCAACGGCCTGCTCCACGAGGAGGCGCTGGGCCGCCTCGGCGTGTGACCCCGGCAGTGCCCCGTGACATGGGTGCGGGCCCGCCACGACCGGTGCTCCGGTCGCGGCGGGCCCGCTGCTCATCGGGGGCGCGCCGGCGTCACCGCTGCTTGCGCAGCTCCCGCACGGCCGCCTCCAGGCGCTGACCGTAGTCGGCGTCGGCCTTGCGGAAGTTCTCGATCGCCCGCTCGACGATGTCGTCGCGGTCGGCCGAGACCTTGGCGATGAAGCCGGCCAGGTTGGCGACCAGCCGCTGCTTCTCGTCCTCGCCGATCAGCCGGTACAGGTTGCCCGCCTGCACGAAGTCGTTGTCCTCGGCGTGCGAGGGGGCCTCGGAGGTGCCGGTGGCACCGCTGACGGGGGTCGGCGCCCAGAGCGGCCGGCCGGTCTGCACCGGGCCGCCGAAGCTGTTGGGCTCGTAGTTCTTCTGGCGGCCGTGCCGGCCGTCGTACAGGTGGCCGTCACGGCTGTTGTTGCGCGCCTCGGCGGCGTGCGGGCGGTTGACCGGCAGGTGGTCGGCGTTGATGCCGACGCGGTAGCGGTGGGCGTCCGCGTACGCGAACAGGCGGCCCTGCAGCATCTTGTCGGGGGACGGACCGATGCCGGGCACGAAGTGCGACGGGGAGAAGATCGACTGCTCGACCTCGGCGAAGACGTTGTCGGGGTTGCGGTTGAGCTCCAGCTTGCCGAACTCGACCAGCGGGTAGTCGGCGTGCGGCCAGACCTTCGTCAGGTCGAAGGGGTTGAAGCGGTAGTTCGCCGCGTCGGCGGCCGGCATGATCTGGACGCTGACCGTCCAGGTGGGGAACTCGCTGCGCTCGATGGCCTCGCGCAGGTCCCGCTGGTGGCTGTCCGGGTCCTCGCCCGCGAGCTTGGCCGCCTCCTCCGACGTCAGGTTCCTGATCCCCTGGTCGGTCTTGAAGTGGTACTTGACCCAGAAGTACTCGCCGGCCTCGTTCTGCCACTGGTAGGTGTGCGAGCCGAAGCCGTCCAGGTGCCGGTAGGAGGCCGGGATGCCGCGGTCGCCGAACAGCCAGGTCACCTGGTGGGTGGCCTCGGGCGACAGGCCCCAGAAGTCCCAGACGTTGTCCGCCTCCTGCGAGCCCGTGTACGGGTCGCGCTTCTGGGTGTGGATGAAGTCCGGGAACTTGGTGGCGTCCTTGATGAAGAACACCGGGGTGTTGTTGCCGACGAGGTCGTAGTTGCCCTCCTCGGTGTAGAACTTCAGCGCGAAGCCGCGCGGGTCGCGCACCGCGTCGGCGGAGCCGAGGTTGCCCGCCACGGTGGAGAACCGCAGGAAGGTCTCGGTCTGCTTGCCGACCTCGGAGAGGAACGCCGCCCGCGTGTAGCCGGTCACGTCGGCGGTCACGGTGAACGTGCCGTACGCGGCCGCGCCGCGGGCGTGCACCACGCGCTCCGGGATCCGCTCGCGGTTGAAGTGCGCGAGCTTCTCGAACAGCTGCTGGTCCTGGATCAGCGCCGGACCGCCGACACCGGCGGTCTCGGTGTTCTGGTTGTCGGCGACGGGGGCACCCGCCTCCGTGGTGAGGGTGGGGCGCAGCTCGTCCTGGGTAGTCATAAGAGGGTGCCTCCGCGTGATCCGGTCGTTACGACTCGATCCTAACTTGGACTTTGTCCAAGTCAACACTGGAACCAGACTGGGAGTGCACTTACCCTGTACCCATGAGTGACCTGCTGGAACGGCTTCGCGGACGTGGATGGCGGCTGACCTCGCAGCGCCGGGTCGTGGCCGAGGTCCTCGACGGAGAACACGTCCACCTCACCGCCGACGAGGTGCACGCGCGCGCGGCGCAACGGCTGCCCGAGATCAGCCGCGCCACCGTCTACAACACCCTCGGCGAACTCGTCTGCCTCGGCGAGGTGCTGGAGGTCGCGACCGACGGCCGCGCCAAGCGGTACGACCCCAACGCCCACCACGCCCACCAGCACCTGGTCTGCTCCGGCTGCGGCGCCATCCGCGACGTCCACCCGCTGGGCGACCCGCTGGCCGCGCTGCCCGCCTCCGAGCGGTTCGGCTTCACCGTCTCCGGCGCCGAGATCACCTACCGCGGCCTCTGTCCGGACTGTACGACCGGCCCCTGAGCAGCCCCCGCGAACCGCCCCCGGCGCCACCACCCCCGGCACAGGGCGTCCGGGCGGACCGAGCAGGCGGGCACCTCGACCCGGTGAACGACGAGGACGACGAGGACGGCGCCCGACCCGCGGCGAGCGGCGCCGGGTGCCCCCGGCCGGGCCCGGCGCTACGCGCTCAGCTCGGCGTGGAGGGCGCCCAGCAGGCGGCCGGCCCGCTCGGCCACCTCGGCCGGACCGTAGTCCGCCGCCCGCCGGCACCAGTTCTCCGCCTGCACCGGCTCCCCCCGGCGCAGCGCCAGCAGCGCGAGCCGCAGCGCCGCCCGCCCGTGCCCGGCGTCCGCGGCCCGGGTGTACCAGAGCATCGCCTCGGCCTCGCTGTCCTGCCGGGCCAGCAGCAGCCCCAGGTTGAACGCGGCGCTGCGGCTGCCCGCCGCCGCGGCCCGCCGGTACCAGCTCTCGGCGATCTCCAGCGCCCCGCGCTCGGCCGCCCGCACGCCCATCCGCACCTGGGCCCGCCGGTGCCCGGCGTCCGCCGCCACCGCGTACCAGTGCTCGGCCTCCTGGTCCGCGTCCCCGCGCCGGTCCAGCACCGAGGCCAGCCGGAACGCACCCTCCGCCGACCCGCCCGCCGCCGCCTGGCGGTAACGCTCCAGCGCGCCCGCCAGATTGCCGCGCTGCTCCTGCACCACCGCCAGCTGAAGCGCCGCCTCGCCGTGCCCCTCGGCCGCGGCGCGCGCGTACCACTCCTGCGCCTGCCGCTGCTCGCCGCGCCCGGCGTGCAGGACGCCCAGGTTGAAGGCGCCGTCCACGCTGCCCGCCTCCGCGGCCTTGGAGAACCACGGTTCGGCGCCCGACTCGTCACCGCGCTGCAGCAGCACCACGGCCAGCGCGTTGCACGCCTCCCGGTGCCCGGCGTACGCGGCCCGGCGGTACCACTGCTCGGCCTGCTGGTCCCGCCCGGCGCCCGCGCAGAGCAGCCCCAGGTTGAACGCGCCGTTCTGGTCCCCGGCCTCCAGCGCGCTGCGGTACCAGCGCTCCGCCTCGGCGGCCTCGCCGCGCGAGGCGTGCAGCGCGCCCAGCGCGTTCGCCGCGTTGCCGTCCCCGGCCTCGGCCGCCTCCTGCCACCACTCGGCGGCCGCACCGAGATCCCCGGAGTCGCGCAGCAGGAAGCCCAGCGCGCACGCGGCCCGGGGCTCGCCGTTCTGCGCCGACTGCCGGTACCAGCGGGCGGCCTCCTCCAGCAGCGCCTGGTCCCCGCCGGCCCGGTCCTCCAGCAGGACGCCGAGGCGCAGCGCCGCCCGGGCGTGGCTGCGGGCGGCCGCGATCCGGTACCAGGCCTCCGCGGTCTCCTTGTCCCCGGCCGCCTCCCGCATCCGGGCCAGCCGGTAGGCGGCCTCCCGGTGTCCGGCGTCGGCGGACACCTTGAACCAGCGTTCGGCGCGGACGTCGCGCCGGTGCTCCATCAGGTCGCCGAGCGCGTACGCGCCCAGCGGGTGACCGTGGTCGGCGGCGAAGTGCAGCCAGTACTCGGCCGCCTCCTCCTCGCCCTGGTCCCGCAGTTGCAGGCCGAGCGCGTGCGCGGCCGGCGCGCTGCCGGCCACCGCGGCCTGCCGCCACCACTGGGCCGCCTCGGCCCGGTGGCCCTGCTGGTGCAGCAGCACGCCGAGGTTGTTGGCCGCGGAGCGGAGTCCGGCAGCGGCGGCCCCGCGCAGGTACGGCTCCGCGTCCTCCAGGTCGCCGCGGCGCAGCAGCAGCGTGCCGAGCCGGCCGGCGGCGTCCGCGTCGCCGTCGTCGGCGGCCTGACGGTGCCGGGCTTCCAGTGCGGCCTGCTCGCGGGCGGCCAGCGCGGTCTCGAAGCTCGCGGAGTCGAAGCCGGCGTGCTCGCCGGCGTCCGCCCCCGGGCCGCTCTGTTCGGTGAGCGCGCCGTACGGGCCGATCTCGGCGGTGAACCGGCTGGTGGGGACGTGCACCAGACTGTCCGGGCCGTAGCCGGGCGCCGGGCGGCGCTCCGTCAGGCCGCTGGTGCGCTGGGCGGGCAGGGCACCCGGGTTCCGCTCGGGGCTCTCCCCAGCGGAAGAACTCGGCGGCGTACGCGACCTCGCCCTTCGCCTCGGCGAGTGT
>NZ_JBHXKE010000266.1:0-11988 GCF_042722765.1 Kitasatospora sp. NPDC058406 | reverse complement strand
CGACTCGTCCGAGTCGAGGGGCCGGCGCCGTCGTGGGCCCGGGCCGGTGGAGGTGCCGTCCGCACAGGAAGTCGGACGGGCCGACCTCCTGTGCGGGCAGCGCGGTCGTGCGGCGTCGCGAAGTGCGGCGCGGAGGAGGAACGGCCGGACACCGAGGGGCAATTGAGTACGAGTACTCATTCACGCCACCGGGCCGGGTCCGGCAGACTTCCGGCATCACGACGCTGAGACGACGCACAGGGGGGAACCGTGCCGAATCCCGATCTCGCTTCCGAGTTCAAGGTCAATCCGGCGGCGTTGGCCGGCTGCGGGCAGAGCGCCCAGCACATAGCGGGTCAGGTGCCGGGAGAGACGGCGAGGATCGTCGCACCGAGCGACAGGGCCGCCGCGACGCTCCAGGGCTGGCTCACGGCAACCGCGATACGCACCTGCGGCACGAACTGGAGGACGCTGCTGGACAAGCTCTCCGGTGACATGTCGGACGTCGGCTCCAAGCTCGTCAAGACGGCGGCCCACTACCAGCAGGGGGAGCAGAGCGTCTACGCGCACCTCCGCGGTGCGGCGGGCCCCGCGCAGGGCGGCGCCACACCGACGCCGGGGGCCGATCCGTTCGGGACGGTCCTGGCGGGCGAGAGCCCCGCCACCGCCACGGCGCGTGCCGCCGCAGAGCGGAAGTCCCGGTAGCCGATGGACATCGCCGGCCTCTACAACGCCAACCTCAACAACATCACCACCGCGAAGAACGCCTTCGACGCCCTGGCCACGGCCTTCGGACAGCACGTGGAAGCCTGGCAGCACGAGGTCGCCGACCGGCTGGGCGCCTCGCACTGGACCGGACCCACCTCCGCCGTGGCCCAGGGCCGCGTCAAGGACCTCGGCGGTCAACTCCGGGCCGCCCGCCAGGAACTCACGTTCGTCAGCAAGGCCCTGGCCAACGCCGTCGAACAGTTCGCGCTGGCCCAGTCCCATCTGATCAGCGCCCTCGACGACGCCAGGAACGCGAAGCTCGACGTGGCGCCCGACGGGCGCATCACGTGGGACAACGAGCCCGCCTCGCCGGGCTTCGCGGGCTCGGGCGCGGAGACGACCGCGGTCGCCATCAGCAACCGGATCACCGCCGCACTCAACGAGGCGGCCCACGCCGACCAGGAGATCAGTGCGAGGCTCAACCACCTGGCGACCAACGCGAGCAACGGCACGGGACTGAACGCCGCCACCGTGGCGCAGGACCTGGCTGCCGAGACCGCCCGCGAGCAGATACCCGCCGCGGGCACCGACCCGAACAGCGTCAAGCAGTGGTGGAGCGGCCTCACCCCGGCTCAGCAGCAGAGGTTCGTCCACGACCACCCCGACCGGATCGGCAACCTCGACGGCATCCCGGCCGTCGCGCGTGACGGGGCCAACCGCCTCACCCTCCAGCAGGCGAAGCTGGAACTCCAAGCCCAGCTCGACCACCTGGGCCCCGAACCGCCTGCGAAGGTCGCGGGCATGAACGGCGCCGTCTCGAACCCGGCGCACGACGAGTGGGAGCGGAGGAAGGCCCTCCTCCAGGAGCAGGTCATCGGTGTGAACGCCATCGAGAAGCGGCTGATGACCAAGGTCGACGACAAGCATCCGCCCACCTATCTGCTCGGCTTCGACACCAAGGGCAACGGCCACGCCATCGTCGCGGTCAACAACCCCGACACCGCCGACAACGTCTCGACGTACGTCCCCGGCACCGGGGCCCGGCTCGGCAGCATCGACAGCGACATCGAGCGGTCGGACCGGATGGTCGCCTCGGCCAACACCGCCAATGTCAAGGCAGGTCTCCCCAGGACGACCTCGTCGATCACCTGGGTCGGCTACGACGCGCCGCAGTCCATCACGCCGGAGGCGATGAACGACAGCTACGCCAGGAACGCCGGGAACAGCCTGCACAGCTTCGAAGCGGGACTCCGCGCCACGCATGACGGAGAACCGTCGAACAACACGATCCTCGCCCACAGCTACGGAACCACGACCGTCGGATACACCTTGCGTGACAAGGGCCTGCCGGTCGACAACGTCGTGCTGATCGCCAGCCCCGGAGCCGGCGTGGAGCACGCCCGTGATCTTGGTGTCGATCCGTCCCGCGTCTTCGCGGCACAAGGTGACGCCGACGGTATTTCGATGGCCCCGCCCATGAACGCGAACGGTCTGGCGAGTAACTTCGGCAACAACCTCGGGGACTACTACGGGGTGCTCCAGAACCCCGATCATCACCTGATCCACGGGCGGGACCCCATCCTTCCCGGATTCGGCGCGCAGGTAATCCCGACTGACCCGGGAACCGGCCACTCCGACTACTGGAATCCCGGCTCGGTCTCGCTCCAGGCCATGGGCGAGATCATCGCCGGGAGGAAATGACGAGAATCACCGAGCGAACCTTCGCAGTGCCGTCAAGGCGCTGTGGTGAGCGGCGATCGAGTCCGCGATCGCGCTTACGGCGCCGAAATGCCGGTGTCTGGAACGACATCACTCGCTTTCCCCCGCCACGGGGATGTCTTTGTTGGGAAGTGGAAGCCATGGGAGCTGTCGTACGTGCATCCACGGACTCGGCGCGGCCCGGCCGGACGGCCGCCGTAGCCGCCTTGGCCGTGGTGGTGCTCGCCTTGAGTTCCTGCGGAGCGGAGACCATCCCCGAACGAAGGAGGTCCACGGTCACCCTGGAGCAGGCCAAGGCTCAGGTCGACACCTATCTCGCGGAAATTCTGGCGAGACTGACGGTCAAACCCACGGCAAGTCCAGCCGATTTCCTCGACTCGCACTGCGATGCCAATGACGTGGGTCCGCACGGCAGGATGCAGACCTCTCGCGGGTATGATTTCGGCGACGTTCCGTTGGCGAGCAAAACGGAAGCCGCCGCTGCCTTTCGCACGTTCTTGATGGGGAAGGGATTCGAGCCGGATCCGAGTGCTACTGCCGACTGGGTGAAGCTGAAGAACCCCAAGGACAAGTTCCTGGCGATCCTCGACGGAGTTTCAGGCGAAAGCCACAACCTGTCGCTGGAGGTCAGCACGCCCTGCGTCTGGCCGAAGGGGACGCCGCCGCCGTCCTGACGCTCGGGGGTGGTGTGTGCCCGGGAGTCGGAGGGGTCACTCCCAGCGGAAGAAGCGGGCGGCGGCGGTCAGGGCGAGCACCGACCAGCCGGCGAGGATGCCGAGGTCCGACCAGGGCACGCCCGCGCCGGTCTGGAGGACGGACCGCAGGCCGTCGGAGAGGGCGGCGATCGGGAGCAGCTCCAGGACGGACTGCACGGCCGCCGGGAACTTCGACAGCGGCACGATCACCCCGCCCGCGAGCAGCAGCAGGATGAACACCAGGTTGGCCGCCGCCAGCGTCGCCTCCGCCTTCAGCGTGCCGGCCATCAGCAGGCCGAGTCCGGAGAAGGCCGCGGTGCCGAGGACCAGGAGGGCGGCCACGGTGAGGGGGTTGCCCTGCGGGGACCAGCCGAGTGCGAGCGCGATCACCGTCAGCAGCGCCACCTGGAGCGCCTCGGTGACCAGGACGCAGCCGGTCTTGGCGGTGAGCAGCGCCCAGCGCGGCAGCGGGCTGGCGCCGAGCCGCTTCAGCACGCCGTACCGGCGCTCGAACCCGGTGGCGATGGCCTGCCCGGTGAACGCGGTGGACATCACGGCCAGCGCGAGCAGGCCGGGTGCCAGGAAGTCGACGCGCTTGCCGGGGCCCTCGACGGCGACGATGTCGACCGCCGAGAAGAGGACCAGCAGCACCGTGGGGATGATCACGGTGAGCAGCAGCTGCTCGCCGTTGCGCAGCAGCATCTTCGTCTCGAACGCCGTCTGGGCGAGCAGCATCCGGCCGACGGGGGCGGCACCGGGCCGGGGGGAGTACGTGGTCACGAGCGGAGGTCCCGTCCGGTCAGGTCGAGGAAGACGTCTTCGAGGCTGCGGCGCTGTACGGCGAGCCGCTCGGGCAGGATGCCGCAGGCCGCGCACCAGCCGGTGACGGTGGCCAGGAGCTGCGGGTCGACGGGCGCCTCGATGCGGTAGCTGCCGGGCGTCGTCTCGGCGGCGGTGGAGCCGTCGGGCAGTTCCTTGAGCAGGGTGGCGAGGTCGAGTCCGGGCGGGCCGTCGAAGCTCAGGCCGCCTTCGGCGCCGTCGCGGCGCAGTTCCTCCGGGGTGCCTTCGGCGATCACCCTGCCGCGGTCGACGATCGCGACCCGGTCGGCGAGTTGTTCGGCCTCGTCCATGTGGTGGGTGGTGACCACGACGGTGACGCCGTCCCGGCGCAGGTCGCGGACGAGGTCCCAGGTGGCGCGGCGGGCCTGCGGGTCGAGGCCGGCGGTGGGCTCGTCCAGGAAGACCAGCTCGGGGCGGCCGACCACGGCCATGGCGAGGGCGAGCCGCTGCTGCTGTCCGCCGGAGAGCCGGCGGTAGGTGGTGCGGTCGCAGGAGCCGAGGCCGAGCCGTTCGACCAGCGCGTCGACGTCCAGGGGGTGTGCGTGCAGCTTGGCGGTGTGCCGGAGCATTTCGACGGCGCGTGCGCCCGCGTACACGCCGCCGGACTGCAGCATCACTCCGATCCGGGGGCGCAGCGCCGCGCCCTGGGTGACCGGGTCGAGGCCGAGGACGCGGACGGTGCCGGCGTCGGGGCGGCGGTAGCCCTCGCAGGTCTCGATGGTGGTGGTCTTGCCGGCGCCGTTGGGGCCGAGGACGGCGGTGACGGCGCCGCGCGCGAGGGTGAGGTCGAGACCGTCCACCGCGGTCTTCTCGCCGTAGCGCTTGACCAGCCCGGTGATCTGGACCGCGGGATCGGAATGCATACCGGCGAGTCTAAGAGGACCGAACACGGCGGCCGTACGGGAGCCCGCACGCGAGCCCCGGCGGAGCCCGCGCGGGAGCGAGGCTCGAAGCGGGCCGGGGTCGGTGGACGGGGCGAGAAGGGCATGGCGGAGGATTGGATTCCGCTTGGGCGGACCCCCCGGCCCGGGCCCGGAGCCGTCCCGGTGACCGGCGAAGCGGAACCCCCGGTGATCGTTTCCGCAGGTCAGGTAAGGCTTACCTGCGTGACAGATGCCACGGATGAGGTCTGGGTCACGGCTTGTCCTGCCGGAAGGAATTACGCAACACTGGTGTTGTGAAAAACATGCGCGAGCACCCCGTACAGCCGGAGGCCGAGTCGGCCCCCGGCTGCGCCGTGCCCGCGACGGCGGCCGAGGTGCTCCTGGACGGCCACCGGGCCACCCGGGACCGGGTCGCCCGGTCGATCCTCGACCACGGTCCCTCCTCCGCCACCGATCTGGCGAACCGGCTCGGTCTGACCACCGCCGCCGTCCGCCGTCACCTGGACGGGCTCACCGCCGCCGGCCTCGTCGACGCCCGCGAACAGCGGGTGTACGGCAGCCGTGGCCGGGGCCGTCCCGCCAAGGTCTTCGCCCTCACCGACGGCGGCCGGGACGCCTTCTACCAGGCGTACGACCAGCTCGCCGCCGACGCCCTGCACTGGATCTCCGACGCCGTCGGCGGCGGAGCGGTGGGCGAGGAGGCGGTCGCCGCCTTCGCCCGCGCCCGGTTCGGGCGGCAGGCCGAGAAGTACCTGGAGACCGTCCGGTCCGCCAAGGTCGAGGAGCGCACCGAGGCCCTCGCCCAGGCGCTGAGCGCCGACGGGTACGCTGCCACGGTGCGGCGGGTTCCGTCCGCTGCGGCGCAGGCCCCGGCGGGCGCCCAGCTCTGCCAGCACCACTGCCCGGTCGCGCACATCGCCGAGCAGTTCCCGCAGCTCTGCGAGGCGGAGACCGAGGTCTTCTCCCAACTGCTGGGCACCCATGTGCAACGACTGGCCACCATCGCCCACGGCGACGGGGTCTGCACCACCTATGTGCCGGCACCCGGTGCCGCATCGTCGCCCGCCCTGCGCACTGCCGCCGGTCGGGGTACCGATGCCGCGCCGACTGCCGGTACGTCCACCGATGATTCAGCGTCCGCGCGTTAGGAAGCTCGCATGACTGACACCGTTTCGCACCCGGAGCTCGAAGGCCTGGGCACCTACGAGTACGGCTGGGCCGACCCGGACACCGCGGGTGCCGAGGCCAAGCGCGGGCTCAGCGAGGAGGTCGTCCGCGACATCTCCGCGAAGAAGAACGAGTCCGAGTGGATGCTGAACCTGCGGCTCAAGGGCCTCAAGCTGTTCGGCAAGAAGCCCATGCCGACCTGGGGCTCCGACCTGACCGGCATCGACTTCGACAACATCAAGTACTTCGTCCGCTCCACCGAGAAGCAGGCCGCGTCCTGGGAGGACCTGCCCGCCGACATCAAGGCGACGTACGACCGGCTCGGCATCCCGGAGGCGGAGAAGCAGCGCCTGGTCGCCGGTGTCGCCGCGCAGTACGAGTCCGAGGTCGTCTACCACCAGATCCGCGAGGACCTGGAGGAGCAGGGCGTCATCTTCCTCGACACCGACACGGCGCTGCGCGAGCACCCGGAGGTCTTCAAGGAGTACTTCGGCACCGTCATCCCGGCCGGCGACAACAAGTTCGCCGCGCTGAACACGGCGGTCTGGTCGGGCGGCTCCTTCATCTACGTGCCGAAGGGTGTCCACGTCGACATCCCGCTCCAGGCCTACTTCCGGATCAACACCGAGAACATGGGCCAGTTCGAGCGGACGCTGATCATCGTCGACGAGGACGCCTACGTCCACTACGTCGAGGGCTGCACCGCCCCGATCTACTCCTCCGACTCGCTGCACTCCGCGGTCGTGGAGATCATCGTCAAGAAGGGCGGCCGCTGCCGCTACACGACCATCCAGAACTGGTCGAACAACGTCTACAACCTGGTCACCAAGCGCGCCGTGGCGTACGAGGGCGCGACCATGGAGTGGGTCGACGGCAACATCGGCTCCAAGGTCACCATGAAGTACCCGGCCGTCTACCTGATGGGCGAGCACGCCAAGGGCGAGACCCTGTCGATCGCCTTCGCGGGCGAGGGCCAGCACCAGGACGCCGGCGCCAAGATGGTCCACATGGCGCCGAACACCTCCTCCAACATCGTCTCCAAGTCGGTGGCGCGAGGCGGCGGCCGCACCTCCTACCGCGGTCTGATCGAGATCGGCGAGGGCTCCAAGGGCGCCAAGTCCAACGTGCTCTGCGACGCGCTGCTGGTCGACACCATCTCCCGCTCGGACACCTACCCCTACGTCGACGTCCGCGAGGACGACGTCTCCATGGGCCACGAGGCGACCGTCTCCAAGGTCAGCGAGGACCAGCTCTTCTACCTGATGAGCCGCGGCATGACCGAGTTCGAGGCCATGGCGATGATCGTCCGCGGCTTCGTCGAGCCGATCGCGCGCGAGCTGCCGATGGAGTACGCGCTGGAGCTGAACCGGCTGATCGAGCTGCAGATGGAGGGCTCCGTCGGCTGATCCGCCGGCTGCCCCGCCGTCCATCGACACTTTGAGGAAGAGAGCACAACGAACAGCCATGGCTGACGTCAACACCCCCACCGGCTCCACCACCGCCGGTTCGATCGAGGTCGGTACGGCCGGCGCGGGCGCGCAGCTCGCCGGCCCCGGCACCGGCCGCGCCACCGTCCAGCAGCCGATCGACGCCCGCGTCACGGTCGAGCCGTCCTTCGACGTGGCGGACTTCCCGGTGCCGACCGGCCGCGAGGAGGACTGGCGGTTCACCCCGCTGCACCGCCTCGCCGGCCTGCACGACGGCACCGCCGCCGAGGGCGCCCAGGGCGAGGACAAGGTCGAACTGAGCCTGCCGGACGGCGTCACCGCCGAGACGGTCGGCCGCGACGACGCCCGCCTCGGCAAGGCCGGCAAGCCGGTCGACCGGGTCGCCGCGCAGGCGTTCAGCGCCTTCCAGCAGGCGCTCGTCGTCACCGTCCCCAAGGAGACGGTGCTCACCGAGCCGGTCAAGATCGACGTGCACGGCGAGGGCGGCAGCCGCTTCGCCCACGTCGTGATCGACGTCAAGCCGTTCGCCGAGGCCGTCGTGGTGATCAACCACACCGGCACCGGCACCCGCGCCGCCAACGTCGAGCTGCTGCTCGGCGACGGCGCCAAGCTCACCTTCGTCTCCGTCCAGGACTGGGACCGCGACGCGGTCCACGTCGCGCAGCAGACCGCGCTGGTCGGCCGCGACGCGTCGCTGAAGTCCGTCGTCGTCACCTTCGGCGGCGACGTGGTCCGGATCCACCCGCGCGTCTCCTACGCCGCGCCCGGCGGCGAGGCCGAGCTGTTCGGCCTCTACTTCGCCGACGCCGGCCAGCACCTGGAGCACCGTCTGGTCATCGACCACGACACCCCGCACTGCCGCTCCAACGTGGTCTACAAGGGCGCGCTGCAGGGCAAGGACGCGCACGCCGTCTGGGTCGGCGACGTGGTGATCCGCGCCGCCGCCGAGGGCACCGACACCTACGAGCTCAACCGCAACCTGGTGCTCACCGACGGTGCCCGGGTCGACTCGATCCCCAACCTGGAGATCGAGACCGGCGAGATCGTCGGCGCCGGCCACGCCTCCGCCACCGGCCGCTTCGACGACGAGCAGCTCTTCTACCTGCAGGCCCGCGGCATCCCGGCCGACGAGGCCCGCCGCCTGGTGGTGCGCGGCTTCTTCGCCGAACTGGTCCAGCAGATCGGCGTCGCCGACATCCAGGACCAGCTGATGGAGAAGATCGAGGCCGAGCTGGAATCGGCGGTCTGACCCGATGAGCTTCCTTCGCGCCTGCGCGCTGAGCGAGCTGGCTGAGGACGAGCCCAAGCGCGTCGACCTCAACGGCGTCCCGGTCGCCGTCGTCCGCACCGACGAGGGGGTGTTCGCGATCAACGACGTCTGCTCGCACGCGAACGTCGCGCTCTCCGAGGGCGAGGTCGAGGACTGCATGATCGAATGCTGGCTGCACGGTTCCAGCTTCGACCTGCGCACCGGCAAGCCCTCCGGGCTGCCCGCCACCAAGCCGGTCGCTGTCTACCCCGTAAAGATCGAAGGGGACGATGTGCTCGTCTCCGTCAACCAGGAGTCCTGAGTACCCATGGCAACGCTTGAAATCCGCGACCTGCACGTCTCCGTCGAGACCGAGAACGGTCCCCGCGAGATCCTCAAGGGCGTCGACCTGACCGTGAAGCAGGGCGAGACCCACGCCATCATGGGTCCGAACGGCTCCGGCAAGTCCACCCTCGCCTACTCCCTCGCGGGCCACCCGAAGTACACCGTCACCAGCGGCTCCGTGCTGCTCGACGGCGAGGACGTCCTGGAGATGTCCGTCGACGAGCGCGCCCGGGCCGGCGTCTTCCTGGCCATGCAGTACCCGGTCGAGGTCCCCGGCGTCTCGGTCTCCAACTTCCTGCGCACCGCCGCCACCGCCGTCCGCGGCGAGGCCCCCAAGCTGCGCCTCTGGGTGAAGGAGGTCAAGGAGGCGATGGCCGGCCTCCAGATGGACCCGGCCTTCGCCGAGCGCAACGTCAACGAGGGCTTCTCCGGCGGCGAGAAGAAGCGCCACGAGATCCTCCAGCTGGAGCTCCTCAAGCCGAAGATCGCGATCCTCGACGAGACCGACTCCGGCCTCGACGTCGACGCGCTGCGGGTCGTCTCCGAGGGCATCAACCGGGTCCGCTCGACCGGCGAGGTCGGCACCCTGCTGGTCACCCACTACACCCGCATCCTGCGGTACATCAAGCCCGACTACGTCCACGTCTTCTCGGCCGGCCGCATCGTCGAGTCCGGCGGTGCCGAGCTGGCCGACAAGCTGGAGGCGGAGGGCTACGAGTCCTACGTGAAGGGCGGCGCTTCCGAGTGACCCATACGCACGAGTCGAGGGTCCTGTCGGGCCTGCTCGACACCGACGCGATCCGCAAGGACTTCCCCGTCCTGCAGCGCCTGCTGCACGACGGCAAGCCGCTGGTCTACCTCGACAACGCCGCCACCTCGCAGAAGCCCCGCCAGGTGCTCGACGCGCTGAACACCTACTACGAGCGGCACAACGCCAACGTCCACCGCGGCGTGCACGTGCTCGCCGAGGAGGCCACGGCGCTGTACGAGGGCTCCCGTGACAAGGTCGCGGCGTTCATCAACGCGCCGAGCCGCAACGAGGTGATATTCACCAAGAACGCCTCCGAGTCGCTCAACCTGGTCGCCAACATGCTGGCCTGGGCGGAGGAGCCCTACCGGGTCGACGCGGACTCCGAGATCGTCATCACGGAGATGGAGCACCACTCCAACATCGTCCCGTGGCAGCTGCTCGCGCAGCGCAGCGGCGCGAAGCTGAAGTGGTTCGGGCTGACCGACGAGGGCCGGCTCGACCTGTCGAACATCGACGAGCTGATCACCGAGCGGACCAAGGTCGTCTCCGTGACCCTGGTCTCCAACCTGCTCGGCACGGTCAACCCGGTCGAGGCCATCGTCCGCAAGGCCCAGTCGGTCGGTGCGCTGGTCGTCATCGACGCCTCGCAGGCCGCGCCGCACATGGTGCTGGACGTGCAGGCGCTGGAGGCCGACTTCGTCGCCTTCACCGGCCACAAGATGCTCGGCCCGACCGGCATCGGCGTGCTCTGGGGCCGCCAGGAGCTGCTGGAGGACCTCCCGCCGTTCCTCGGTGGCGGCGAGATGATCGAGACCGTCACCATGGGCTCGTCCACCTACGCCCCGGCGCCGCACAAGTTCGAGGCCGGCACCCCGCCGATCGCCCAGGCGGTCGGGCTCGGCGCGGCCGTCGACTACCTGTCGAACATCGGCATGGAGCGGATCGCCGCCCACGAGCACGCGATCACCGAGTACGCGGTCGAGCGGCTGCTGGAGGTCCCGGACCTGCGGATCATCGGCCCGCGCACGGCCGTCGACCGCGGCGCCGCGATCTCGTTCACGCTGGGCGACATCCACCCGCACGACGTGGGCCAGGTGCTCGACGAGCAGGGCATCGCGGTGCGCGTCGGCCACCACTGCGCGCGGCCGGTCTGCCTGCGGTACGGAATTCCGGCGACCACGCGGGCGTCGTTCTACCTGTACTCGACGCCGGGCGAGGTCGATGCCCTGATCGACGGCCTCCACCACGTCCGGAACTTCTTCGGCTGACGGGACGGGGCACGCGAACATGAAGCTCGACTCGATGTACCAGGACATCATCCTGGACCACTACCGCAACCCCCACGGCAAGGGGCTGCGCGACGGTGACGCCGAGGTGCACCACGTCAACCCCACCTGCGGGGACGAGATCACCCTGCGGGTGCGGCTCGACGGCGGCACGGTCGCCGACGTCTCGTACGAGTCCCAGGGCTGCTCGATCAGCCAGGCCAGCGCCTCGGTGCTGAACGACCTGGTGGTGGGCAAGACCGTCGGCGAGGCGCAGGCGGTCCAGGAGGCCTTCCTGGCGCTGATGCAGAGCAAGGGCCAGGGCGAGGGCGACGAGGAGGTGCTGGAGGACGCGGTCGCATTCGCCGGCGTCTCCAAGTACCCGGCCCGGGTGAAGTGCGCGCTGCTCAGCTGGATGGCCTGGAAGGACGCCACCGCCAAGGCCCTGGCCGAGCACCCCGCCGTCAACGACTGAAGCAGAAGAGGAGGACAGACACATGAGTGACACCGAGACGCCGACCCCTTCCGCTTCCGCCGAAGAGGGTCCGACCGTCATCGTCGGCACCACCGCCGGAACCGTCTCCGTCGAGGACCTGACCGAGGCCCTGATGGACGTCGTCGACCCGGAACTGGGCATCGACGTCGTCAACCTGGGCCTGATCTACGGCATCCACATCGACGAGTCCGACGTGGCCACCATCGACATGACGCTCACCTCGGCGGCCTGCCCGCTGACCGACGTCATCGAGGACCAGGCCAGGACCGCCACCGACGGCCTCGTCCAGGACCTGCGCATCAACTGGGTCTGGATGCCGCCGTGGGGTCCCGACAAGATCACCGACGACGGCCGCGACCAGCTCCGCGCCCTCGGCTTCAACGTCTGACGGTCGGATCTTCCGCCGATCCACTGCCGCGCGAACCTCCCCTTCGGGGGAGTG
>NZ_JBHXKE010000265.1:0-11993 GCF_042722765.1 Kitasatospora sp. NPDC058406 | reverse complement strand
CGGGCGTGCACGGCGAACGCCCGGGCCCGGCCCACGTCGGCACCGGCCCGCTCCGCCCCGAACGTCGGGACCGGAGCGGGCCGGTGGCGGGCGAGGTCGCGGTCAGCCGTGGCGGCGGATCTCCACGGTGCGGAACCGCTTGGCGACGAACGCGCCGTCGCAGTAGGCGGAGTTGGCGGCCGGGTTGGCGCCGGTGCCGTGCAGGTCGGAGAAGGCGGCGGTCTGGTTGGCGTACACACCGCCGGTGAGGTTGAGCGAGAGCGAGACGCCGGAGTCGAGCGCGGCCTCGACCAGGGCGGCCTCGACCTCGGGCGAGGTGGTGTAGCCGGCCGCGGTCATCGCGCCCTGGGTGCGGACCGTGTCGCGGAGCAACTCGACGGCGGCGGCGGTGTCCTCGACGGCGACGGCGAACGAGACCGGGCCGAAGCACTCGGTGCGGAAGACCGTCCGGTCGTCCGGCTTGTCGGCGTCGAGCTTGACCAGCGCAGGGGTGCGGACGGTGGCGCCGGGGAACTCCGGCGACTCGACCACGCGCGGGGCGAGTGCGAGCTCGCCGTACTCGCCGCCGGCCGCGGCCACCGTGCGCCGGAGCACGGCGGGGTTGACCACGGCGCCGAGGACGGCGGCGGCGCGGGCGTCGTCGGAGAGCAGGCCCTCGATGGCGGCGGCGAGGTCGGCGACCACCTCGTCGTAGGACTTGGCCCCCTGGTCGGTCCCGATGCCGGTCCGGGGGATCAGCAGGTTCTGCGGGGTGGTGCACATCTGGCCGCTGTAGAGCGAGAGGGAGAACGCCAGGTTGCCCAGCATCCCCTTGTAGTCGTCGGTGGAGTCGACGACCACGGTGTTCACGCCGGCCTTCTCCGTGTAGACCTCGGCCTGCCGGGCGTGCTCCTCCAGCCAGTCGCCGAAGGCCGTGGAGCCGGTGTAGTCGATCAGCTTGATCTCGGGGCGGACGGCGAGCGTCTGGGCGATCGTGCCGCCCTCGTGCTCGACGGCCAGGCAGACCAGACCGGCGTCGAAGCCGGCCTCGGTGAGGACCTCGCGGGCGGTCCTGACGGTCAGGGCCAGCGGGAGGACGGCGCGCGGGTGCGGCTTGACCAGCACCGGGTTGCCGGTGGCGAGGGAGGCGAAGAGGCCGGGGTAGCCGTTCCAGGTGGGGAAGGTGTTGCAGCCGATCAGCAGCGCCAGACCGCGCGGGACGACGGTGAACTCCTTGGTCATCACCAGCGGGTCGCGCTTGCCCTGCGGCTTGGTCCAGCCGGCGCTCTCCGGCAGCCGGGTCTGCTCGGCGTACGCGTAGGCGACCGCCTCCAGACCGCGGTCCTGGGCGTGCGGGCCGCCGGCCTGGAAGGCCATGGCGTACGCCTGGCCGGTGGTGTGCATCACGGCGTTGGCGAACTCGTGCGAGCGGGCGTTGATCCGGGCCAGGATCTCCAGGCAGACGGCGGCCCGGGCGCGCGGGCCGGCGGCGGCCCAGGCCGGGCGGGCCGCGCTCAGTGCGGCGATCAGCGCGTCGGGCTCGGCGTGCGGGTAGCCGATGCCCAGCTCGACGCCGTACGGGGAGGCCTCGCCGCCGACCAGGTCGCCGTCGGCGGGGTGGCCGGGCAGCTCGAACGGCCGGTTGAGCAGCGCCTCGAAGGCGGCCTTGCCGTCCGCGGCGGCGCTCTCGCCGTAGGCCTTCGGGAACTCGGGGTAGGGCGACCAGTAGTCGCGCTTCGCGGCGGCGGCGAGTGCGGCGTCCAGGGTGGCCTGGTGGCGTTCGACGAGCTCGGTGACGACGGGGTGGGTGACCGCTGCGGACATCGTGTGCGCTCCTCAGAGGGGAGGACGGGACACGTCACAGAGTAACCGAACGATCGGTCGGCTCAAGGGGGTGGGCGGAACCGGGTGCGGAAACGCGAGGGGGCGCGTCCGGAGCGGACGCGCCCTCTCGGCCGGAGGACGGACGGTCGGGGACCGCCCGGGTGCTGCGGGCCGGCCTACGGGATGCCCAGCTCGAAGATCACGTACCCGCCGTACCAGCCGGAGGCGATCGCGCCGGTACCGAGCAGCCCGGCCAGCACCGGCCAGCTCAGCTTCCGCATCGCCACGGCGAACGCGATGAGCAGCGGGAAGGCCGGCAGCAGGTAGCGCGAGGTGTTGCCGAAGATGCCCAGGCTGCCGAGCACCGAGACGATGGTGGCCAGGGTGTACGCGGTCAGCACCAGCGGCGGGCGGAGCCGCACCAGCAGCACGATCAGCGCGGGCAGCGAGAGCACGATCAGCGTCGCCAGCATGTCGGCCGTGTGGTAGGCGAACGGGTAGTCGTTGCGGCCCAGCAGCACCCCGCGGACGGCGTTCCAGGTGCCCTGGCCCCAGTCGAAGTAGTGCAGCCAGGCGTCCCGCTGGAGCGTGAAGTAGCCGCCCCAGTCGCCCATCCGCCAGCCGACCCAGCCGACGTAGCCGAGCAGCCCGATCGGGGCCAGCAGCATCGCGGCCAGCGGGCGCAGCACGCCGCTGTCCCGCCGGTACAGCTCGACCAGCGCGGCCAGGCCGACCGCGCCGATCAGTGCCGCCGAGGTCGGCCGGTTGAGGCCGGCGATCAGGGTGAGCACGCCGGCGGCGATCCACTGCTTGGTCATCACGCAGTAGCAGGACCAGGCGGCCAGCGCGATGAACAGGGAGTCCGAGTAGAGCGCCCACTCGGCGCCCGAGCCCGGGGCGATCGCCCAGAGCCCGGCCGCGATCACACCGGCCCGCGGCCCGGCGAGCTTGTCGACCACCGCGTAGATGCCGGCCGCCGCGAACAGTGACGCCACCACCGAGACCAGCATCCCGGCGCCGTACAGGCCGAGGCCGGTGCCGTCCGAGATCAGCCGCATCAGCCCCGGGTAGAGCGGGAAGAACGCGGCCGAGTTCTGCTCGACGGTGAACCCCGGCGTGCCGTTCGGGACGGCCACCAGCGCCGGGTGGTAGCCGAACTGGGCGACCTGCTGGTACCACCAGCCGTCCCAGCTGGCCAGCACGTCCCAGGGGTTGGCGCCCCCGCCGAACCGGGCGTGCTTCTCCAGGTAGTCCCCGGAGAAGGAGAGCAGCTTCATGAAGACGGTGAAGCCGACCAGCTTCAGGACGGCGTAGCACCAGACGGCCGGGCCGAAGCGGAGGACCAGCTCGCGGGCGCGCTCGCGCCAGTCGGTGCCGGGCTCGGTCACCGACTCGTCGCTGCGCTGCTCAGGCACGTCGGAGGCGACCGCCGGTATTGCGCTCATCAGACTGGACCCCACCCTGCTCGGCCGTGGACGGATCGTCCGCCGAGTCTAGGGCGTGGTCCTGTCCTTTGGTGTGGACCAGGCCACCCGGGCGCACCCGGGACGGGCCGGGCGGGGATACTCGGGGGATGGCCGATCACACCACGCGCACCGCCTACACCGTGGAGTCCCTGCTCGCGGTGACCGTCGACGTCTTCAACGAGCGCGGCTACGACGGCACGTCGATGGAGGACCTGTCGCGTGCGGCCGGCATCTCCAAGTCGTCGATCTACCACCACGTGCGGGGCAAGGAGGAGCTGCTCCGGCTGGCGGTCGGGCGGGCGCTGGACGGGCTGTCCGCGATCCTGGCGGAGCCGGCCGCGGTGGAGGGGCCGGCGGTCGAGCGCCTGGAGCACGTGGTGCGGCGGACCGCCGAGGTGCTGCTGGAGGAGCTGCCGTACGTCACCCTGCTGCTCCGGGTGCGCGGCAACACGGCCACCGAGCAGTGGGCGCTGGAGCGGCGCCGGGAGTTCGACCACCAGGTGGCCGAGCTGCTGAGGGCCGCCGTCGCGGACGGCGCGCTGCGGGCGGACGTCGAGCCGCGGCTGGCCACCCGGCTGCTGTTCGGCATGATCAACTCGATCGTGGAGTGGTACCGGCCCGGCCTCAAGGGGGCCGACGGGGTCGCGGACGTCGTCGTCCACCTGGCCTTCGACGGCCTGCGCGCCCGCGGCTGAGCCGTACGGCACCTCCGGTCCGGGGGCCGGGGGCACCTCCCCGCCCGTGGCCGGGGGCGCCGGTCAGAGCGGCGGTACCTGGTCGGTCTCCTCGAAGACCAGCATGGTGCGGGTGCCGAGCACCTGCGGGATGGACTGGATGCGGTTGAGCACCAGCTCCCGCAGGGCGTGGTTGTCGTCGGTGTGGACCAGCAGCAGCACGTCGAAGTCGCCGCCGACCAGGGCGATGTGCGCGACCCCCGGAAGCGCCAGCAACTGCTCGCGGACCGTGCGCCAGGAGTTCTGCACGATTTTCAGGGTGATGTACGCGGACGCGCCCTGACCTGCGCGTTCGTGGTCGACGCGGGCCGTGAAGCCGCGAATGACGCCGTCCTCGACCATCCTGGAGATCCGGGCGTACGCATTGGCCCGGGACACGTGCACCCGCTCGGCCACCGAGCGGATCGAGGCGCGACCGTCCTGCTGCAGCAGCCGCAGGATCGCCCGGTCGACCCGGTCGAGTCTGGACGTCTGTTCAGCCGACATGACCCCCCACCCTCAATGATTGGACGCACTGCCACCAGTCGACCGCCACCCGGGCCGATTGTCCACCACCTTGTCACGCTTCTGGTCAAGATGAACAGACGACCGAACAATCGGTAGGGAGCCCCCGCCACCCCTGGAGGTGCCCCGAGATGACCGTTCTCGACCACAGACACCACACGGCGTTGCCCGGCTGGCTGCCCGGGGCCACCGCCCCCCGCACCGACCCGGCCCCGCTCCTCCCGGACCCCTCTCCCGTCCGCGTGCTCGGAACGCCCGCGCTGGAGAAGCACGACCCCGCGCTGCTCCGCGAGCTGTACCGCCGCCTGGTGGTCGGCCGCCGCTACAACCAGCAGGCCACCACCCTCACCAAACAGGGCCGGCTGGCCGTCTACCCGGCCTCCACCGGCCAGGAGGCCTGCCAGGTCGCCGCCGCGCTGGCGCTCGGCGAGCAGGACTGGCTGTTCCCCAGCTACCGGGACACCCTCGCGGTGGTCTCCCGCGGCATCGATCCGCTGGAGGCGCTCACCCTGCTGCGCGGCAACGCCCACACCGGCTACGACCCGCGGGCCGGCCGCACCGCGCCGCTCTGCACGCCGCTCGCCACCCAGGCCCCGCACGCCGTCGGGCTGGCGCACGCCGCACGGCTGAGCGGCGACCCGGTGGTCGCGCTGGCGCTGCTCGGCGACGGCGGCACCAGCGAGGGCGACTTCCACGAGGCGCTCAACTTCGCCGCCGTGCTGCAGGCCCCGGTGGTCTTCCTGGTCCAGAACAACGGCTACGCGATCTCCGTGCCGCTCAGCGCCCAGTCCGCCGCCCCGAGCCTGGCCCACAAGGCCGTCGGCTACGGGATGCCCGGCCGGCTGGTCGACGGCAACGACGCACCGGCCGTGTACGGCGTGCTCTCCGAGGCGGTCGAGCGGGCCCGCACCGGCGGCGGACCGACCCTGGTCGAGGCGCTCACCTACCGGGTCGAGGCGCACACCAACGCCGACGACGCCACCCGGTACCGGAACGAGGCCGAGGTCGCCGCCTGGCGGGAGCACGACCCGATCCTGCTGATGGAGCGCTCCCTGCGGGAGCTCGGGGTGCTGGACGACGCCCTGGTGCAGCAGGCGGCCGAGGAGGCGGAGACGCTGGCGGCCCGGATGCGCGCCGAGTTCCACACCGACCCGGAGCTGGACCCGATGTCCCTGTTCACCCACGTCTACGCCGAGCCGACCCCGCAACTGCGCGAGCAGGCGGCGCAGCTGGCCGAGGAGCTGGCCGCCGAGGCCGAGGTGCAGCACTGATGACCTCCCACCTGTCGTCCACCCCCACCCTGGGCGGCGCCGCGGCGCGGCGACCCGCCGGTGTCCCCGACCGCACCACCGGCGTCCGCACCGCGAGCATGGCGCAGGCGCTCAACTCCGCGCTGCGCGACGCCATGCGCGAGGACCCGGCCGTTCACGTGCTCGGCGAGGACGTCGGCGCGCTCGGCGGCGTCTTCCGGATCACCGACGGGCTGGCCGCCGAGTTCGGCCGGGACCGGTGCCTGGACACCCCGCTGGCCGAGGCGGGCATCCTCGGCACCGCCGTCGGCATGGCCATGTACGGGCTGCGCCCGGTGGTCGAGATGCAGTTCGACGCCTTCGCCTACCCGGCGCTGGAGCAGCTGTTCTCGCACGTCGCCAAGATGCGCAACCGCACCGCCGGCCGGCTGCCGCTGCCGATCACCGTCCGGATCCCGTTCGGCGGCGGCATCGGGGGCGTCGAGCACCACAGCGACGCCTCCGAGGCGTACTACGCCGCGACCCCGGGGCTGCACGTGGTCACCCCGGCGACCGTGGCCGACGCGTACGGGCTGCTGCGGGCGTCGATCGCGTCGGACGACCCGGTGGTCTTCCTGGAACCCAAGCGGATGTACTGGGGGAAGGACGGGTTCGACCCGGCCGCTCCGGTCGAGCCGCTCGGGCGGGCCGTCCTGCGGCGCACCGGGACCTCCGCCGTGCTGATCACCTACGGGCCCTCGCTGCCGGTCTGCCTGGAGGCGGCCGAGGTGGCGAGGTCCGAGGGCCGGGACCTCGCGGTGCTCGACCTGCGCACCCTGGTGCCGTTCGACGACGAGACGGTCTGCCGGGTGGTGCGCTCGATCGGCCGGGCCGTGGTGGTGCACGAGGCCGGCGGCTTCGGCGGGACGGGCGCGGAGATCGCCGCCCGGGTCACCGAGCGCTGCTTCCACCACCTGGCCGCACCGGTGCTGCGGGTCACCGGCTTCGACGTCCCGTACCCGCCGCCGATGCTGGAGCACCACCACCTGCCCGGGGTGGACCGGATCCTGGACGCGGTCGCCCGGCTGCAGTGGGAGGACTGAGGATGATGCCCGTCGTACGGGAGTTCACCCTGCCCGACCTCGGTGAGGGACTCACCGGGGCGGAGGTGGTGCGCTGGCTGGTCGAGGTCGGAGAGGTGATCGCGGTCGACCAGCCGGTGGTGGAGGTGGAGACCGCGAAGGCGGTGGTCGAGGTGCCCTGCCCGTACGGCGGGGTGGTCACCTCGCTGTTCGGCGAGCCGGGCGAGGAGGTGGCGGTCGGCGCGCCGCTGGTCACGGTCGCGGTGTCGCCGGGCGAGGGCGTACGGCCGCTCGCGGCGGTACCGGCGGCGGCCGGGGCGGAGCTCGCCGCCGAGGTGGAGCGGCCGCTGGTCGGGTACGGGGTCGCGGAGCCGGCGCGGGCCGGCCGGCGGCGCCGGGTCGGCGGGGGCGGCCTGCCGGTCGGGCCCGTGGCCGGCCCGGTTGCTCAGGCCGGGCCGGTGCCCGTGCCGGTGGCGGCGTCGGCGTCGGCGGTGGTGCCGGTGCTCGCGCCGGTGGCGGTCGTGACGGCGGGTCCCGGAGTGCCGGCGGTCGTCTCGCCGCTGGTGCGGCGGCTGGCCCGGGAGCAGGGCGTCGACCTGTCGACGGTCGGCGGCAGTGGGCCGGACGGTCTGATCATGCGTGCGGACGTCGAACGGGCGGTCGCGGCGAAGGTGGCGGCTCCGGCGGTGCTCCCGGCGGCCGGCGGGGCGGCGGCTCCGGTGGTGTCGCCGGCGTCCGGTGAGGGGGTCGTCCCGCTGCGCGGTCTGCGGAAGGCGGTGGCCGAGAAGCTCAGCCGAAGCCACCGGGAGATTCCCGCGGCGACCTGCTGGGTGGATGCCGACGCGACCGAACTGATGGCACTGCGACGGCAGTTGAATGCCACGCCGGGGCCGAAGGTGAGCGTGCTGGCGCTGCTCGCCCGGATCTGCACGGTCGCGCTGGAGCGCTTCCCCGAGCTCAACTCCAGTGTGA
This sequence comes from Kitasatospora sp. NPDC058406, assembly GCF_042722765.1. NCBI lineage: Bacteria > Bacillati > Actinomycetota > Actinomycetes > Kitasatosporales > Streptomycetaceae > Kitasatospora > Kitasatospora sp. NPDC058406. The sequence goes on along the minus strand of NZ_JBHXKE010000265.1, from coordinate 4,203 downwards.
CCGAGGACGGTTCGGGCATCATCCGGCACCAGGCCGTGCACCTGGGCTTCGCCGCGCAGGGCGACCGCGGGCTGGTCGTGCCCGTGGTGCGGGATGCCCAGCGGCTCACGACCGAGCAACTCGGCTCCGAGTTGGGCAGGTTGACGGATTCGGCACGGGCCGGGACGGCGGCCCCGGCCGAACTGTCCGGCGGCACGTTCACGTTGAACAACTACGGGGTCTTCGGGGTGGACGGCTCCACCCCGATCCTCAACCACCCGGAGGCGGCGATGCTCGGCGTCGGCCGGATCGTCGCCAAACCCTGGGTCCACCAGGGGGAGTTGGCGGTGCGCGAGGTGACCCAGCTGTCGTTCACCTTCGACCACCGGGTCTGCGACGGCGGTACGGCGGGTGGATTCCTGCGGTTCGTCGCCGACTGCGTCGAGCAGCCGGGGGTGCTGCTGCGGCAGCTCTGAGCAGGGAAGGGTTGCCCTGGGTGGTGGTCGCGCCACCCAGGGTGCCCGTAGATCGAGCGAGAGTAGCGCGTCCGGGGGGCGGGTGTCCGGGATTCGCGCGACTTGTCGGATGAGCAGTTCGGGCGTGCCACGCTGCCTAGGCGTCAGCAGAGACAAGCCAGGTGGTGGCGCAGGCCGGCCGGAGGCGAAACGATTCTCTTGGGTACTCGAAACGTTGCGGTGAAGTCCCGCAGAACACTCCTGGTCCGCACCGGACACGGGTCGGCGGCTGTCGCGGCCGTCCCGGGTCTGCCGGACGCGGCGCCGGCGTTGCCCCCGGCGCCGCTGGACCCGCCGGACCTTCCGCCGGCCCTCCCGGCGGTCCCTCCGCCCGCCCTCCCGCCCGCCCTCCCGTCGGCTCCACCGCCGACAGGCCCGCCCCTCCCCGGTCCCGCCGCCGCGCCGGCCGCGGCGGCGGAGGCCGGCGAACCGGCACAGGCCGTCCGCCCCGTGATCCCGGACCCGCCGTCCGCTCCGCCCACCGTCCCGCCGCCCCCTGCGGCGCCGCCGGTCGCCCCCGCGCCGTCCCGGCCCGATCCGATCGGTCCGGTGACGGGACCGGCGCTCGGGCCGGTCATCGAACCGCTGTTCACCCGCGCGCCCGGCCTCAACTGGGCCGGCCCGGGCGACCAGTGGTCCCGCGCCTGGGCGCTGCAGACCCTGGGCGACGCCGGTACCGCCCCCGCGGCCGGGCCACCCGCGACCGCGTTCGGCCCCGTCGACGCCCCGCCCCCGCCCCCGGCCGTGCCCGACCTGCGGACCGCGGCCGACCCGCGGACCGCGCCCGGACCGCACCAGGCGTCCGGACCGCGCGAAGCGGCCGAACAACCGCCCACCGCACGGGACGTCGAGCTGATCAGGGCCAGCCTGGCGGTGGTCGAGCCGGTCGCCGACCGGGCCACCGCGCACTTCTACGCGCTGATCTTCCTGCACCACCCCGAGGTCCGCGCGCTCTTCCCGGCCGCGATGGACGTCCAGCGGGACCGGCTCTTCCGTGCCCTGCTGATGGCGGCCCGCAGCGCCGACGACCCGGACGGCCTGCGGACGCACCTGGGCGCGCTCGGCCGGGGGCACCGCCGGTACGGCACCCTGACCGGTCACTACGGCCCGGTCGGCGAGTGTCTGGTCGCGGCGCTGGCCCGGTACACGGGCACCCGGTGGACGGCCGAGACCGAGCTGGCCTGGCGCCGGGTCTACCGGCTGGTCTCGTCGATCATGATCGAGGCCGCCGAGTCGGACGCCCGTACCTCGCCGGCCTGGTGGCAGGGCGAGGTGGTCGCGCACGAGCGCCGCACCCCGGACGTGGCGGTCCTCACCGTCCGCCCGGACCAGGCGTACCCGTACCGGGCCGGGCAGTACACCAGTCTGGAGACGCCCTGGTGGCCGCGGGTCTGGCGGCACTTCTCGTTCGCCTCCGCGCCCCGGCCGGACGGCCTGCTGACCTTCCACGTCAAGGCGGTGCAGGCCGGTTGGGTGAGCAACGCGCTGGTGCACCGGGCGGCGCCCGGGGACGTCCTGCGGCTCGGTCCCGCGGCCGGCGGGATGACCCTCGACCACGGCGCCGGCGCGGACCTGCTGCTGCTGGGGGGCGGCACCGGCATCGCCCCGGTCCGGGCGCTGGTCGAGGAGGTGGCCGAACACGGCGCGGCGGGCCGTTCGGTGGAGGTCTTCTACGGCGCGCGGCAGGCCGCCGAGCTGTACGAGCTGGCGGCGCTGCGCGAGCTGGCCGGGCGGCACGGCTGGCTCTCGGTCCGCCCGGTGCTGTCCGGCCCCGGGCCGCGGACGCCCGTCGGTGGGTCCGGCGGGTCCGGCGGGCACCTGTCTGATGCGGGGCTGCTCACGGGGGAACTCCCCGAGGTGGTGGGCCGGTTCGGTCCGTGGAGCGGACGCGAGGCGTACCTCAGCGGCCCGCCCGCGATGGTCCGGCGCGCGGTCGGCGTGCTGCTGCGCGCGGGCGTGCCGACCGAGCGGATCCGGCACGACCTGGTCGGTGACCGGGCCGCCGGTTAGGCCCGCCCGGTAGCGCGGGTGGCGCGGGCAGGACCGGTAGCGCGGGCAGGGCGGCCGGAGGGGTCAGGCCAGGTCGGGCGCGAGCAGGGCGCGGACGCCCTCGATGTTGGCGGCCAGGTACGCCCGAAGGCTCGGCGGCACCACGTTGACCGAGGTGACGCCCTCGCGGGTGAACGGCACCCGGACCACCTCGTACTTGCCGTTCGGCTCGTCCACCTCGGGCCCGTGGCGGCGGCTGAGGTCCATCGAGGCGAGCCGGCAGACGAAGAAGTGCTGCACCTTGACCCCGTGCGGGTGCGGGAGGGTGCCGTCGTCGGCGGCGGTCCCCGGGTCCGGAAGGTGGGGGAGGGTGTGGCTGACGGTGTCGACGAAGGCGGGCACGACGTCGACCACCTTGCCGCCGAGTTCCTCGTCGACCTCGCGGTGCAGGGCCTCCACCACGGTGCGGTCGTCGCGCTCGACGCCGCCGCCGGGGGTGATCCAGTACGGGTGCGGCGAGTCCGGCCGGGTGCGCTTGATCAGCACGATCGAGGCCGGACCGTACGGGTCGGCGGGGTCCACCTCCAGCAGGATCGCCCGGGCGGTGCGTTTGACGACGGGGCGAGGCGGGGTGCGCATGGCGGCCTCCGGGGCTGGAGCGTTGTGCGGGAGTCTCCCGCGGCTCGGGCGGGCCGAAACGCGGCCCGCCCGGGGTGCGTCCGTTCGGGGAGGGTTCGGACCCTGGATGGATCTTGGATAGCGAAGATGAAGCTTAAACTGATCTTTGAATCAAAGATTCAATCCATATTTAGCCATTGATTCGAAGGATTTTACCGAGCGAACGGTGCGAGAGTGATTGCAGGGATGTCGTGGCTGTGCTGCAATGAGCGACTATCGGGCAAATCGGAGCGATTCACTCCGCATGCCCTCCTGTGCAAGGACTCGGGCTGGGGGCTGGGTGTGGCCATGGATCGGATCACAGAGCGCACGTCACCGCCGGCGCGGCCTCCGGGGGCCACGAGTCCGGCGGGCCCCGCGGGTCCCACGGGTCCGTCGAGCCCTTCCGGCCCCACCAGCCCTTCGCGCAAGGAGCGGCAGCCCACCCTGATCTCCTCGGTCCAGCGGGCGCTGCGCCTGCTGGAGGCGGTCGGAGGATTCCTCCAGGGGGCCACCGCCAAACAGCTCGCCCGCGCCGCCGGACTCCCGCTCGGCACCACCTACCACCTGCTGCGCACCCTGACCCACGAGGGCTATCTGCGGCGGGCCGACGGCCGCTTCTACTACGGCGAGGCGGTCGACGGGATAGGCCGGGCCGACGACCGCCAGTCCGAACGGTTCGACCTGCGCGCCCGGATGGAACGGTTACGGGACGACCTGGGCGCCGCCGTCTACTTCGCGCTCTACCGCGACGGCGAGGTCTCCGTCGTCGACGTCGCGGCCGGCCCGCACCAGCCCGCCGTCGAACCGTGGGCCGACTTCCGGGCCACCGCCCACGCCCACGCCATCGGCCAGTGCCTGCTGGGCCAGCTGCCGGAGGAGGCCCGGCGCGACCACCTCGCCCGCCACCCCCCGGTCGGTCTCACGCCCTCCACCCTCGCCGAGGAGTCGACCGTCCTGCGCCGCCTCGCCGGGCTCCGGCCCACCATGCCGGTGATCGAACGCCAGGAGTACGCACTCGGGACCGTCTGTGCGGCCGTTCCCATCACGGTCGGCTCGGTGG
>NZ_JBHXKE010000264.1:0-12037 GCF_042722765.1 Kitasatospora sp. NPDC058406 | reverse complement strand
GGACGGGGGCGGCCGTGCGTTCTCCGCGGGTCGGGCCCCGCCGCCGCCCAGGCCCGCGTCCGCGGCCTGCCCGGGCGGTCCGCGTCCGCGCCCGCCCCGGTAAGGGTTACCTGACCGGAGCGCTTGTTATGCTGCCTGGGCGTCCCGAGGGGAAGCCGGTGCGAATCCGGCGCTGACCCGCAACGGTGAACGGTGCCCCGCACCGTGAGTCCGACCGCCCCGGGGCGCCGACCTCCCGACAACTCGCCGTGGACTGCGAGGGGATGCCGCCCCGGCGTACCCTCCGCCCGGACGTGCCGCCCCGCGCCGCCCCGGCCCGAGGCGAAGGCGCGCCGCTTGTGAGCACCACCGCCACCGCACCCCCGATACCGGCCGCCGCGCCGCCCGCGCCCGGGACACGCCGGACACCCACCGCGCCGCTGGCCGCCGGCCTGGCCGCGGCCCTGCTGCTCTCGCTGGTCTGCGCCGTGGCGGTGGGCTCCTCCGGACTCGGCTGGGCCCGGGTGCTGCGACTGCTCGGCGCCGGCCTGACCGGCGGCCGGCTGGAGGCCGACGAGGCCGCCGCCTACGCGATCGTCTGGGAGATCCGGCTGCCGCGTGCCGTCCTCGCCGCCGTGGTCGGCGCCGGACTGGCCGCCACCGGGGTCGCGGTCCAGGCGATGGTCCGCAACGCGCTGGCCGACCCCTTCGTGCTCGGCATCTCCTCCGGTGCCTCGGTCGGCGCCAACGCCGTGCTCATGCTGGGCGCCTTCGCCTCGCTCGGCGTCTGGGCGCTCTCCGTCTCCGCCTTCGGCGCGGCCCTGCTCGCCATGGTGCTCGTCTACCTGACGGCCCGTACCGCCTACGGCCTCACCCCGCTGCGCCTGGTGCTGACCGGCACCGCGATGTCCTACGGCTTCTCCGCCGTCACCGCGCTGATGGTGTTCGCCGCCGCCCGCGGCGAGGCCGCCCGCTCCGCCATGATGTGGCTGCTCGGCAGCCTCGGCGGGGCCACCTGGGGCTCGGTGCCGATCGCCGCCGTCACCGTGCTCGCCGGACTGACCCACCTGATCTGCTCCGCCGGGCGGCTGGACGCGCTCGCGATGGGCGACGAGACGGCCGCCTCGCTCGGAGTCGACCCGGACCGGCTGCGCCGCGAACTGTTCGTCGTGACCGCCGCCGTCACCGGCACGGTCGTCGCGGTCAGCGGCGCGATCGGCTTCGTCGGGCTGATGGTCCCGCACGTGGTGCGGATGCTGGTCGGCGCCGGCCACCGCCGGGTGCTGCTGATCGCGCCGCTCGCCGGGGCCCTGCTGCTGGTCTGGGTGGACATCGTCTCGCGCACCCTGCTGGCCCCGGCCGAACTTCCGGTCGGGGTGGTCACCGCGGCCCTCGGGGTGCCCTGCTTCCTGCTGCTGATGCGCCGCCGCGGCTACTCCTTCGGAGGTGGCCGATGAGGGCCGTCCGCACGACCGTCCCCGACCTCACCGCGGACCCCGCCCTGGACCTCGCCGTCGACCGCGTCTCGGTCGAGCTGGCCGGCCTCCGGCTGGTCCACGACGTCACCCTGACCGCCGCCGCCGGGCAGGTGGTCGGCCTGGTCGGACCGAACGGCAGCGGCAAGTCCACGCTGCTGCGCTGCGTCTACCGGGCGCTGCGGCCCGCCGCCGGGGCCGTCCGGCTGGGCGGCGAGGAACTGCACGCGCTCACCGCGCGCGAGGCCGCCCGGCGGGTCGCCGCGCTGCCCCAGGAGCACTCCGCCGAGTTCGACTTCACCGTGGCCGAGGTGGTCGCCATGGGCCGGCTGCCGCACCGGCGCGGCCCGGCCGCCGGGCCCGCCGCCGGCGACGGCGAGCGGTGCGCCGCGGCGCTGCGCCGGGTGGGTGCGGCCCACCTCGCCGAACGGGGCTTCCTGAGCCTGTCCGGCGGCGAGAAGCAGCGGGTGCTGATCGCCCGCGCGCTGGTCCAGGAGCCGAAGGTGCTGGTGCTCGACGAGCCCACCAACCACCTGGACATCGCGCACCAGTTGGAGGTGCTGGCGCTGGTCCGGGAGGCCGGGCCGACGGTACTCACCGCGCTGCACGACCTCAACCTGGCGGCCGGCCACTGCGACCTGCTGTACGTGGTCGCGGCCGGGCGGATCGTCGCCTCCGGACCGCCCGCCGAGGTGCTCGAACCCGGACTGCTCGCCGAGGTGTTCGGGGTCCGCGCGACGCCCGTCCGGCACCCGGGGACCGGCGCCGTCCAGCTGCTCTTCGACCGACTCGCCAAGTGACCCCCCGTTGATCCAGCAAGGAACCGCCATGCGTACCAAAGCCGTTGCCGCCGCCGCCCTGCTCGCCCTCGCCCTCACCGGCTGCGGCGCCGAGATAGCCCCGAGCGGTGACGGCGCCACCGCCTCCGCCCACTACCCGGTGACCGTCCGCAACTGCGGCACCGAGCTCACCTTCCGGCAGAAGCCGGCGCGGACGGTGACCAACGACGTCGGCATCACCGAGCTGATGCTCGCGCTCGGGCTGGAGGACCGGATGGCCGGCTACGTCATGCCGGACGACAAGGGCGACGTCGAGAAGGTCGCCTGGAAGGACGGCTACCAGCGGACCACCTGGCTCTCCAAGAAGCAGATCACCAAGGAGATCGCGCTGGAGGCCAAGGCCGACCTGGTCTTCGCCGGCTGGCACTACGGCTTCGACGACGCGAGCGGCGTCACCCCGCAGGCCCTGGCCGACCTGGGTGTCGCCTCCTACGTGCTCAGCGAGTCCTGCCGCAGCGGCAAGGGCCCGGAGCGCGGCGTGATGGCCCCGCTGGACGCGCTCTACACGGACCTCGCCAACCTGGGCGAGATCTTCGACGTGCGGGACCGGGCCGACAAGCTGATCGCCGAGTTCAAGACCCAGGTGGCCGCCGTGCCGGAGCCGGCGTACCGCCCCGGCGTGTTCCTCTACGACAGCGGCGAGGACAAGCCGTTCACCTCGGGGAAGTTCGCGGCGCCGGAGGAGATCATCTCCAAGGCCGGCGGCCGGAACGTGACGGGCGACGTCGCCGACTCCTGGACCACGGTGGGCTGGGAGAGCGTGGTCCAGCGCGACCCCGAGGTGATCGTGATCAACAACTACGGCACCCCGGACGCCGAGGCCAAGCGGAAGTTCCTGAAGACCTTCCCGCCGCTGGCCGGCGTCTCCGCCGTCCGCAACGACCGGATCTTCGTCCTGGACTACGTCGACCTGGTGGAGAGCCCGCGCAACCCGGCCGCGATCACCGCGCTGGCGGCCTACCTGCGGACCGTGCCGGCCCGCTGAACCACCGCCGCTGCGGCCGGTTCCGCCGGGCGTACGCTCGAAGGTACGAGCCGACGGAACCGACCGCAGGAGCGAGCACATGACCGCCATGGCCGCACCGCCCGCCTTCGACACCGGAGCCCTTCGCCAGGGCATCGAACACGCCGACGCCGCGGCCCTGCTGGCGCTCTACGCGGACGACGCCGAGGTCCGCGTGGTCGACCGCACCACCCAGCCCAGCCACCCCCTGGTCATGCACGGCCGGGACGAGATCGGCGCCCTGCTGGACGACCTCTACGGCCGGCAGACCACCCACCGGCTGGAACAGGTGGTGCTCCAGGACGACCGCCTCGCCTTCCTGGAGTCCTGCCGCTACCCGGACGGCGTCCGGGTGCTGGTCAGCTCGGTCGCGGACCTGCGCGACGGGCGGATCGTCGACCAGACCTCCGTCCAGGCCTGGGACGAGAACGAACCGGCCCAGTAGGCTCGTGCCATGATCCGCACCGCCGTCGCCACCGACGTTCCGCTCATCCGCACCCTGATCCACGAGCTCGCGACGTACGAGAAGGCCCCCGACGAGGCCGTGGCCACCGACGACCAGCTGCACGACGCGCTGTTCGGCGCCGAGCCGGCCGTGTTCGGCCTGATCGCCGAGGACGACACCACCGGCGAGCCGGTCGGCTTCGCGCTCTGGTTCCGCAACTTCTCGACCTGGCGCGGCACCCACGGCGTCTACCTGGAGGACCTCTACGTCCGCCCGGAGGCCCGCGGCGGCGGCCACGGCAAGGCGCTGCTGCTGGAACTGGCGCGGATCGCCGTCGAGCGCGGCTACTCCCGGGTGGAGTGGTCGGTGCTGGACTGGAACGAGCCCTCGATCGACTTCTACAAGGCGCTCGGCGCGGTGCCGATGGACGGCTGGACCGTCTACCGGCTCACCGGCGACGCGCTCGCCGCCGCCGGCACCCGCTGAAACCGGCGCGCGGGGGCGCGCACGGACGGCCTGCAAGGCCCGCGTCCGACCACTGCCACCCTGCGTCGCGATGCCTTACCATGAGTGACTCCCGTACCGGGTCAGGAAAGCGGTAACGTCTCGGACGGACGCGCGGCGTCCGGCCACTCCTTGAGGGGTATGACCGGTACGTACCGCACCACCCCTCTGGACAGTTGGGGCGAAGCAGTTGAGCCAAGCAACAGACAGTGCCGCGGCCACCGGCCCGGAAGCACAGCGCGTCACCCAGGAGGTGAGGGTGTCCCAGATCGACGGCGAGCCCGGAGTGCAGGACTTCGTGGAGGTCCGGCTGCCCGCTGCGGGCGCCTACCTCTCGGTCCTGCGAACAGCCACGGCGGGCCTGGCGGCCCGGCTGGACTTCACGCTGGACGAGATCGAGGACCTGCGCATCGCGGTCGACGAGGCGTGCGCCATCCTGCTCCAGCAGGCCGTCCCCGGTTCGGTCCTCTCCTGCGAGTTCCGACTGGTCGGCGACTCGCTGAAGGTGATCGTCTCGGCGCCGACCACCGACGGCCGGGCGCCCGAGCGGGACACCTTCGCCTGGACGGTGCTCTCGGCCCTGGCCGGCGAGGTGGAGTCCACGGTCGCCGAGGACAACACCGTGTCGATCAGCCTGCACAAGAAGCGTGGCGGCCCCGCCACCCACTAGTGCCGCCGCGAGAGATCGCGGCAGCACCGACCGAGAGCCGTCCGCCCGGTACCCACCCGGGCCGGCGGGCGGCTCCCCGTACCGCCCCCACCGGGCGGTACGACCATCGAGACGAACCGGGGCCGGCGGCCCCGGCGCTCCCGGAACGGAACGGGGGAATGGCCGTGAGTGATCTGGACCGTACCGGCCTCGCGACGGCGGGCCCTGCCGTACCGACCCAGGCGAGCATGCCCGGCCTCGCCGCCAACGACGAAGCGCACCCGAAGGACGCCCAGCGGATGAGCCAGCCGACCGAGCCGACGCCCGATCCGTCGCCCACGCCCGAGCCGCAGGCCGCGGACCTCCCGGACGAGGCGGCCACGGCGGCCGACACGGCCGAGCAGGCTGCCGAGGCGCTGCGCGCCGCGGTGCCCGCCCAGACCCCGCACCGCAGCGGTGCACCGGACCGCGAAGCGGCCCGGGCGCTGTTCGTCCGGCTGTCCGCGCTGCCCGACGGCTCCTCGGAGCGCGTCGAGCTGCGCAACCAGCTGGTGCGCATGCACATCCCGCTGGTCGAGCACCTGGCCCGGCGGTTCCGCAACCGCGGCGAGCCGCTGGACGACCTGACCCAGGTCGCCACCATCGGCCTGATCAAGTCGGTGGACCGCTTCGACCACGAGCGCGGGGTCGAGTTCTCCACCTACGCGACGCCGACGATCGTCGGCGAGATCAAGCGGCACTTCCGCGACAAGGGCTGGGCGGTCCGGGTACCGCGCCGGCTCCAGGAGCTGCGGCTCTCGCTGACCACGGCGACCAGCGAGCTCTCCCAGCGGCACGGCCGCTCCCCCACGGTGCACGAGCTGGCCGAGCACCTGGGGATCTCCGAGGAGGACGTGCTGGAGGGTCTGGAGTCCGCCAACGCGTACTCCACGCTCTCGCTGGACGTGCCGGACAGCGACGACGAGTCGCCGGCCGTCGCGGACACCCTGGGCACCACCGACGAGGCCCTGGAGGGCGTCGAGTACCGCGAGTCGCTCAAGCCGCTGCTGGCCCAACTGCCGCCCCGGGAGCAGAAGATCCTGGTGCTGCGGTTCTTCCGGAACATGACCCAGTCGCAGATCGCCGCCGAGGTGGGCATCTCCCAGATGCACGTCTCCCGGCTGCTCGCCCGGACCCTCGCCCAGCTGCGGGAGAAGCTCCTGGTGGAGGAGTAGGGCGCGCCCGGCACGCCCCACCGGTGGCCGCCCGACGGGCGGCCACCGGGCCTTCGGCCCTCTGTGCTCAGCCCTCGTGCGGAGCGTAGAGGGCCTCCGTCGCCCTCGGGCTGAGCAGCGCGCCGATGCCGGTCAGGCCGATCGCGGCGACGGCCAGCGCCACGGCGGCCATCGGACCGCCGCTCTGCCACATGTAGTACGCCACCGGCAGGCAGGTCGAGTTGGTCAGCACGGCCGGGCTGCGGCCCCAGCGGCGGCCCTTGAGCAGCGCCCGGGCGGCCAGCAGCGGCAGGACGCCGAGCAGTACGATCACCAGGCCGCCGAACTCGTTCAGGGCGAGCTGCTTGGACTCGCCGGACAGCGCGGCGACCATGTCCCAGACGCCGACGACGGCCAGCGCGGCGCCCTCCAGTGCGGTGATGGCGGCGCCCAGGGTGAGCGCCGTGGGCCGCGCGGAGCCGGGCGCGGGGACGGGTGCGGTGGATTCTGCGGTCACTCCAGCAGGGTAGCCGCCGACCGGTCCGTACCGACCCGTAGGCTGAGCACATGCGCGCTCTCCTGGTCGTCAATCCGAAAGCGACCACCACCAGTGGCCGCACCAGGGATGTCCTGATCCACGCCCTGCGCAGCGACCTCAAGCTGGAGGTGGCGCAGACCGAGTACCGCGGCCACGCACGTGACCTGGCCCGCGAGGCGGTGGACGACGGCGCGGTCGACCTGGTGGTGGCGCTCGGCGGGGACGGCACCGTCAACGAGGTGGTCAACGGACTGCTCTCGCACGGCCCGGGCGAGAAGGTCCCCCGGCTGGCCGTGGTGCCCGGCGGCTCGACCAACGTGTTCGCGCGCGCCCTGGGCCTGCCCAACGACCCGGTCGAGGCGACCGGTGCGCTGCTGGCCGCCCTGGAGAGCCGCAGCGAGCGGCCGATCGGGCTGGGCAAGGCGATGACCGAGGGCCTGCCGGACCGCTGGTTCACGTTCACCGCGGGCCTCGGCTTCGACGCCGGCGTGGTCGGCCGGGTGGAGGAGCAGCGCCGGGCGGGGCGCAAGTCCACGCACGCGCTCTACGTCACCCAGGCGCTCCGGCACTTCGTCACCCAGCGTGAGCAGCGCAGATCGGGCCCGGTCACGCTGGAACTGGCGGGCCGCGCACCGGTTCCGGGCCTGGCGCTGGCGATAGTCAGCAACACCTCGCCGTGGACGTTCCTGGGCAACCGCCCGGTCTATCCCTCACCGCTCGCCTCCTTCGACGCGGACCTCGACGTCTTCGGCATCACCCGGATGACGGCGTTCGGTACGGCTCGAACGGTCCGTCAGATCCTGCGGTCGCACGGGCCTTCGAGCGATGACACCCCGCCGCCCGGCCCCTCCGGGAAGCACGTCGTCACCTATCACGACGTCCGGCACTTCACCTTGGTTTCAGAGGAACCGGCCCCATTCCAGGTCGACGGGGATCACCTTGGATCCAGGAGTCGCGTCAGTTTCACAGGCGTACGGCGGGCACTGCGTGTGATTGTGTGACTGGAAGGGGGCTTCGCCCTTCTTCTCGAACGCACAAGCCCCCTTCACTCCATAGAAGTACTGGCTGTGAGCTAGGCGACACCGAAGAATCAAAAATTCCTTCCTGAAGGGGGTTGTATCCGGGCCCGAGGTTTGCGAACCTCTACATGGCGATCGGGACACATCGCAGCGACGGCAACCTCAGAACCTGTTGGATGCCGACCGCGGAGCGTCCCTCGAACCGCCGAATCCCTCCCCAGCACAGACCTCCCGGGCCCGATGGGCCTTTGGTCTCTTTTGCTGTTGCGGGATTCGTGAAAGCGTTCACATTCACAAACCCCATCGATGACGCCGACCGGGCAGCCCCCGCCGGCAGGAGGAGTTGGACGACCATGGACTGGCGCCACCGCGCTGTCTGCCGCGAAGAGGACCCGGAGCTGTTTTTCCCGATCGGGAACACCGGTCCCGCTCTGCTGCAGATCGAGGAAGCCAAGGCCGTGTGCCGCCGCTGTCCGGTCATGGAGCAGTGCCTCCAGTGGGCCCTCGAGACCGGTCAGGACGCCGGCGTTTGGGGCGGTATGAGTGAGGACGAGCGCCGCGCGATGAAGCGCCGTGCCGCCCGCAACCGCGCCCGCACCGCCTGATCACACGCCGTAGCAGCAGTGACAGCAAGACCGATCAACACATGATCAAAGGCTTCCCTGCACTTCCTGGCGAAGCCTTCCGTACAAAGGACCTTGCTCGACGAGGTCCTGCGACACCGACCCGCCCAGGCACTTGATACTGTTCACTTAGAGCAATATTGTGGAGCTGTGGCGCTCACCGTGTGCAACGCATCGGTGTGGTGTCGCACCACTCAGAGCCCCCGTTCCGGCCGACTCCCCCCGACGGCCGGAACGGGTTGAGAGGCCCTGTCGACCCACCCCCCCCCGGTCGACAGGGCCTCGTTTCTGTTTCCCGGTACGGAAAAAGGCGTGCACCCGGCGCGTTCGCCGACTGCACGCCCCCTTCGCGCGTCTCTGCGCTTCCCCCGAACTTCCCCGGCCCTCCCGGGCCCTCTCCCCGCGCCGCTCCCGGCGACTCTCAGCGGACCGGGATCTCCAGCACGACCTTCGTACCCCCGTTCGGACCGGCCACCATGTCGAAGGTGCCGCCGAGCTCACCGGTGGCCAGGGTCCGGACGATCTGCAGCCCGAGGTTGCCCGACTGCTGCGGGTCGAAGCCCTCCGGCACGCCGCGGCCGTCGTCCTGCACGGTGATCAGCAGGTACTCCTCCGGACGGGCCCCGCCGTTCCAACTGTCCGACCAGCCCATGCCGGTGGACGGCGCCCGCCCGCGCAGCGCGCTGACCTCCAGGTTCCCGGAGGAGGACGGGCCGAAGGCGTGCTCCAGCGCGTTCTGCAGCAGCTCGGTCAACACCATCGCCAGCGGGGTCGCCACCTCGGCGGAGAGGATGCCGAAGCTACCGCTGCGGCGGGTCGCCACCCGGCCGTCCTGGGAGAGCTCCATCACCATGGCCAGCACCCGGTCGGCGATCTCGTCGAAGGTCACCTTCTCGTCCAGCGCCTGGGAGAGCGTCTCGTGCACGATCGCGATCGAGCCGACCCGGCGGACCGCCTCGTCCAGCGCGGCCCGGCCGGCCTCCGACTCCATCCGGCGGGACTGCAGGCGCAACAGCGCGGCGACGGTCTGGAGGTTGTTCTTCACCCGGTGGTGGATCTCCCGGATGGTGGCGTCCTTGGTCATCAGTTCGCGGTCGCGGCGCCGCAGTTCGGTGACGTCCCGGCAGAGCACCAGTGAGCCGGTCAGGGCGCCCTTCGGCTTGAGCGGGATGGCCCGCAGGGTCACCACCCCGCCCTGGACCTCCACCTCGGTCTGCCGGGGCGCCCAGCCGCTCGCGAGCTTCACCAGCGCCTCGTGCACGGCGGCCCGGGAGGGCGGCACCAGGTCCGCGGTGGCCCGGCCCAGGTGACTGCCGACCAGGTCGGTGGTGAGGCCGAGCCGGTGGTAGGCGGAGAGCGCGTTCGGGCTCGCGTAGGTGACGATGCCGTCCGCGTCGAGGCGGATCAGGCCGTCACCGACCCGGGGCGCGGCGTCCATGTCGGCCTGCTCGACGCCGGGGTACGGGAAGGTGCCGGCCGCGATCATCTGGGCCAGGTCGGAGGCGCTCTGCAGGTAGGTGAGCTCCAGCCGGCTGGGCGTCCGTACGGTCAGCAGGTTGGTGTTGCGGGCGATCACGCCGAGCACCTTGCCCTCACGGCGCACCGGGATCGACTCGACCCGGACCGGCACCTCCTCGCGCCACTCGGGGTCGCCCTCGCGCACGATCCGGCCCTCGTCGAAGGCGGCGTCCAGCAGCGGTCGGCGACCGCGCGGGACGAGGTGGCCGACCATGTCGTCCTGGTACGAGGTGGGGCCGGTGTTGGGCCGCATCTGGGCCACCGAGACGTAGCGGATGCCGTCCCAGGTGGGGATCCACAGCACCAGGTCGGCGAAGGAGAGGTCGGAGAGCAGCTGCCACTCCGAGACCAGCATGTGGAGCCACTCCACATCGGCACCGGTCAGGGTGGTGTGGCGGCGGACGAGTTCGTTCAGCGAGGGCACATGGCGAGGGTAGCTCCAGGGGGCCGGGGCAGGCCCGGCGCACCCGCCGGTCGGACGCCCCCGAAGGTTGTCCAGACCAATTTTCGGGGAGCCCTGGACAACCCAGATTGGTCTAGTCCACAATGAAAGGGCACCAAGGAGAGGCCCACCGCGCAACTGCCCTGACCGCGCGAGGCCACTCCTCGGTCGGACGCCGCCGAGCGAGGACCCCGCACAGTTCTCGGTCGTCCCCGGTGCCCGACGACAGCTCCGGGCTGCGGTGCCGCATGGGTTGAGGGTCCCGTGTCGGCGCCGTGGCCCGTAGTGCTTTCCCCCTCCGGTCACCCGCGCCCGACGACAGCTCCGGGCTGCGGTGCCAATGGGCCCCTCCTGGCCGTGGCCCGTAGTGCTTCCCGCAGGCTTCCGCCGCGCCGCGCACCGCACGCGAAACGCCGGTCCCCCGTCCACAGGCTGTGGACGGGGGACCGGCGTTCTTCGTCCGCGGCGGCCGTCAGTGGGTCTCGGTGACCTTGGCGAGCGCGCGGGGGGCGTCCGGGTCCTGGCCGCGGGCGATGGTGACCTCGTAGGCCAGCAGCTGGAGCGGCAGGATCTCCAGGATCGGCTGGACCTCCTCGGGCACGCCGGCCGGCAGCGCGAAGCCCCCGGAGGCGGCGTCCACCTGCGCCTGCTGGCCCACCACGACCAGGTCCGCGCCGCGGCCGCGCAGCCGGTCCAGGACCGGCTGCAGGGCCTCGCCGCCCTTGCCGTCCGGCACGATCGCGATGACCGGCGAGACGTTGTCCACCATGGCCAGCGGGCCGTGCAGCAGGTCGGCGCCGGAGAACGGGGAGGCGGGGATGTAGGTGGTCTCCATGAGCTTCAGGGCCGCCTCGCGGGCGGTCGGGTAGCCGTAGCCGCGCGAGGTGATGACCAGGCGCTGGGCGAAGCGGTAGCGCTCGGCCAGGGCCTTGACCTCGCCCTGGCGGGCGAGCACCCCCGCGGCCAGCGACGGCAGGTCCTTGGCGGCCGCGCCGTCGCCGCCGCGCAGGCCCTCGACGAGCAGGTAGAGGGCCAGCAGCTCGGCGGTGTAGGTCTTGGTGGCGGGCAGCGCCTTCTCGGGCCCGGCCAGCACGTCGATGTGGAACTCGGATACCTCGGCCAGCGGCGAGCCGGCGTTGTTGGTGACCGCGAGGGTGATGGCGCCGGCCTCACGGGCCGCCTTGGTCGAGGCGACCAGGTCCGGCGAGCCGCCCGACTGGCTGACGGTGATCACCAGCACGTCCGAGAGGTCGGGCTTGGCCCCGTACGCGGTGGTGGTCGACATCGAGGTCAGCCCGGCCGGCTTGCCCAGCAGGATCTCGATCAGGTACTTGGCGTACAGCGCCGCGTTGTCCGAGGTGCCGCGCGCGGTGAGCAGGACGAAGCGCGGGTTGCGGGCAGCGATCCGGGACGCGATCTCGAAGATCCTGGGAGCGCCCTCGTCGAGGATCCGCTGCAGGACGGCCGGCTGCTCGGCCATCTCCGCCGCCATGATCCGGCCAGGGACGGTCTGCGTGTCGGACATCGTGGATGTGCCTCCGATGAGTGGTCCAACCCCGCTGGGCGGGCGTGCCCGGCGGAGACCTCTACGGCGGCGAGTCCGCACACTCGCTGCGGTGAATCTGCGGCAATCCTACGGGGGGCGTCCGCGCCGGGCACATCAGAACTCCGTCCGCGGCAGGTCCGGGCCGGCCCGGGGGCCACGGGGCCGCAAGCGCCGGGAGCCCCTCCCCGCGGTGCGGGGAGGGGCTCCTGCCGCGCGGTCTAGCCGCCGGCGCTCGCGGTCTTCCCACACCGCCCGTCAACCCGC
>NZ_JBHXKE010000263.1:0-12089 GCF_042722765.1 Kitasatospora sp. NPDC058406 | reverse complement strand
CGGGGAGATCAGCTGTCCGTCACCGGGGAGATTTCATGTCCACCAGCGGGGAGCCCAACTGACCGCCAGCGGGGAGTCTGCCGTGTCCGCTGACACTCACCGCATTCGCGGCTTCGGCACACCCCGAAACTACGGTGGGATCGATCGGCCGAATCCTCCCTCTGTGCTCAGGAATTGGCACCACAGCGCACTACCCGGGGATGAATCGGCGCGGTGACGCGGTGACGCGGAGCAGCACGGACGCCGGGCCGGCGACCGTTGCACGAGGCTGCGACGGTCCGCTCGTTCGACAGACGGACGCCCCGGGGCGACTGGCCGCGGCGAGACACTGTGACGTCGGAAGCCGCGGAGCCGGGAGGCCGCAGAGACGGTCCACGAACCGACCGGTAGCTCCGCGCCAGGCAGGTGGCGCACTTCCCATCAGGTGCCGGTGCGTTGCCGGGACATCCGAGCCGGCTTCGGCTCCTGGTCCGAACTCCGTCAAGGGTCCTCGGGCCTGCCGGGTCGGCACTCGTGACCGGGAAGACGCGCGCGCAGCTGTCGATCCAGGGCCCGCCCACCCGGTGACGCCACTTCTCGGCAGATCGCGACCCGTCCCGAGTGCCCGTACCTCCAGCGAGCTCGCCCTGGACGGCCGGCTCGTGTTCGGCGAGGACCGGTTCCTCGACATAAACGCGGGGGCCTCCCACGGTACATCTCATCCGTGGAAGGCCCCCAAGCATGCAACCAGGTGTGCTCGCCGGTTCTCTCGCCTACTCCTGGCGATTCGCTTCCCGTCGGCCGCGACCGGGCAGCCGCAACCCCTCGCTGGTCAGAAAGTAGAAGACAGGCAGCACGACGAACACGGCGAGTGCGACGACCGGTGCGGTCAGCGCACCGACCGCACCGGCGAGGAGATACGCCATCACGCCGACCCACGAGCGGAGCCTGCCGTGAGCGACGTAGGAGGGCTCGACAGCGTGGTGCAGCAGTTCCGGACGCCGGTCCAGATGGCTGAAGAGCACGATCCAGCTGCCGCACATGCCTGCCGCGATCCCGGCGTACAGCACGACGGCCACGCGAGCGTCGCTGTCGATGACGCTGTTCTGCAGTGCGCCCGACAGCACCGCAGTGGGAAAGGCGAGCGCCGCAGTGGTGAAGAGCAGGAGGAGATTGGCCGCGTGCAACCCGCGATCCATGGCACGTATCCGCACGAAAGCCTGATGGTGATTCAGCCAGATGACCCCCACATAGCTGAAGGAGGCCAGGTAGCCGAGGTAGACCGGCCACTGGCGGATCAGGGCCCGCCCGAGTCCGCCCGGTTCGTGGGGCGGATCCGTGAGCCCGAGGACCAGGATGGTCACGGCGATGGCCAGCACGCCGTCGCTGAACGCCTCCGCACGGGCGGTCTCGGAGCGAGCGAACCTCCGCGGGAGGCCGTGGTCGTCCGTCATGTCGTTCTCTCCTCCGGTCCTGGGCCGCACCACCCGATGAGCCCGAGGTCGTTGTGCCACCGACGGCACACTGGAGCGCACTGGACGGTTGGCCGCTGCTTGTCGACATCCACCAGGACTCCGGGGAAGGCGGAGGCCGCGGCGCGCCCTACGGGGCGAGTGGCATGGACCGGGCTGCACGGGCAGGCGAGGTCGACACCGGTCGTCAGCGTACGTCCGCCGGTCATAGCTGGTCGGTCCATCCGTGCCCCGGTTCTGGCCTGTGCGCGAACAGCCGTCGGAGGGCTTTATCCTCCGACGGCTGCGCATACCTGCTCTTGCCGAAAACCTCATCCGCCCTGATCAGATCGCATGCTGGTACTCGTGGAGGAGGCCGCCGAGTCTGTCAGGCGAATGAGAAGTGTGCGGCGGCTTCGCGGGCCGTCGAAGGTAGGAGGCCGGCCGGCAGCATCTCGGTTGCCAGGGCCAGGAACACGGCCGCCGACAGGCTGAGCGGCCCGCTGACGGGCGGCCCGGTACGGGGCTCACGGGGGCGGTCGGCGACGACAGGACGACGGTGCACTGCTGGTCAAGGGCCGAGGCCCTGACGGTACATCAATGGACCACAGGGCCGATTAGCGTGCCGACAGTGCGCCGTGGATGCTCGCCGTGTGCGAAAGCCGGTGGCCGGGCGGGCGCGCTGACGACCTGTCGTTACACGATCGAGGGATTCCCGCATGCTCACAATGAACGGACCCGGTGCACTGGTACGCGTGCGCCGACGGCTGGTCGGCTCACTGGTCGCGCTGGCGCTGGCGGTCGGGCTCATGGGTATGACGCCGCCCGCGGCGCACGCCGACACGAACAACCGTCTCAGCAACATCAACTGGGAAATCAGCGACCTGAGCGGCGGCGGCGCTCAGGCGCACCAGCGGTACTGGGACGTGATCGCCCAGCTCCACTCGCTCAGCAGCCACGACTGGTTCAGGACCGACCTGGACGAGACCGTCGTGGCGGACAACGACCAGCTCATCCAGATCAGCCTGTTCCAGAGCGGCGCCTACCAGGGGGCCATCTACTTCTGGCCGCACAACCTGTACCTGGCCGGCTTCTACCAGGTCGGGGGCACGCACTGGGTCTTCAACGACGGCAACGCGTCGAGGGAGCGCTTCAACCGGGTGCTGGGCGTCCAGGCGAGCACCCTCCCCTGGTCCAGCAACTACAACGGCCTGCCCGGTGGTGACACTCGGTACAACCAGCAGATCAACGGGCCGAGGCTCGACAACGCCCTGCGGCAGGTCCGTCAGATCGCCGCTCTCCAGAACTCCGCCAGCGGGCGCGCCGTCCTGGCGGACTCCCTCCTCATGATGATCCAGGCCACCTCGGAGGCAGCGCGCTTCGGGCGGATCTTCGACAACATCCGCGGCAACATCCGCGACCACGGTCTCGCCCAGATCGGCCGGGACAACGTCAACCTGGAGACGAACTGGGCCGGGATCTCGAACTGGGTCTACCGGGTCATGAACAATGCCGGTACCCCGCCCATCTTTGCCGGTGGTCAGACGTTCTACACGTTGCAGCAGCTGATGCTGTACGTGGGCTACCTGGACCTCTACAGCGGGTCGCGTCCCCGCTAGTAGTGCTTTGTCGGGAGGCTTGTCGCATCGTGTCATCGGTAGTTCTCCGTTGGTATGAGGGCTGGGGACCTTGCGTTGCGGCGGGGTCGGTTGGAGGAGTTCGCGGCTGAGGTGATCGCGCCCTTGGCCCGCTGTGATCAGCGGGCCAAGGGCGGTCTGTATTTGCGGGGGATGCTGCTGGAGGGTCGGCGCAAGTCGATGCAGCCGATGGCCGAGCGCCTCGGGGTCGACCATCAGCGATTGCAGCACGCCGGCACGCTAATGCCGTATCAGGCAACGTTCGCCCTGGTGACGACTTCGCGTAGGCGCTGATCGGCGGCGTGCTTGTTCCGCCAGATGATGTAGCGGCGGATCATACTGCCTTGGGCCTTGTGGCTGGGATGGTCGGTGCCGTCGAGGGCGAAGTAGTGCAGAGCGGTGAACTGCGCTTCGATCCGGTTGAGCCAGGAGCTGTTGGTCGGGGTGTAGGCGATCTCGACGTTGTTCGCCTCAGGCCACGTCCCGACCCGCTGGCAGTGTTTCGTGGTCAGATGATGCGAGTTGAAAGACATCTCACCGGGCTAAGGAGTCAAGCTCGTCAGCCCTGATGTGTAGGTTGCGCGCATGGTCATGTACGGAGAACCGGGAGTGGTCACGTGGGTGGAGTCCCTGGGAGGGCCGCTCATCGTGGTCCCTGAAGCGGTGCTGGAGGCGTGGTCGGGATCCGCTGGGAACGACGACGGCACGGACGACGACTACGACAGAGCTTGTGCCGTGGAGGGCCACATCGGCCTGGTCCAGGTCGGTTCAGCCGCGGGTTTGGTCTTGGGGGATGAGCCGGCCTCGACGGCGTACCTGCCGGCGCAGAGCGTGTTCGTGCGCTGGTCGGCGGCGGAGTCCGAGGAGGCCATGCTCCGAAGCGTGGACGCGGCGATGCGTGCCGCACCGTGGGAGGCCGGACTGCTCTGGCAGGTGCCGGGACCAGTTGTTCTATTCGATTCGGCCTGGACGGGTGAAGAGTGTCGCCGGGAGGATCACGTGCGAGTCGACCTGGAGGCCGGTCCCTACCTCGTTCGTGCGGCTTACGTCGGACCCGATCCGCAAACCTGGCTCACACTAGTTGAGTTGCGCCCCTTCCTCGGATGACGCGCCTTTGGGTATTCCCCGTGCCAGAGTCAGGCAGCGTTCGATAGAGCCGCACCGAACCCACGCTGCTCGTCGAAGTGGACGCGATGACGCAGGCAGTGATGGAGCTGGCCGAGCATGCGGTTGAGCAGATGTCGCTGGGCTGCCACACGCAGCCTGGCTGATCCGCTTACTCACGAATTAGGAGACGCCTTCCTCGTGGAGCAGGATGCGAAGGCCCTCGTGGCTGATGTCGTCGACCACCCCCTCACGACCAGGAAGTCGGCCAGCTTGGCCAGGCTCCAGGTCGAGAAGGGCAGGCCGTGCTCGGCCGGCTTGGACTTGGCGATCTTCTTGATCTCGGGGCGCTCGGCCAACGTGAACGTCCTGGGACGTCCGCCCCTGTATTTCGGGTAGAGCGAGTCGAAGCCGTCGGCGTTGAAGTTGTGGATCACGTCGCGGACCCGGTCCGCACTGGTGAACGTGACCTCGGCGATCTTCGCCACGGGCATGTGCTGGGCAGGCAGCAGCGCCATCTGGGCCCGCCGCCAAGTCACCACCGCCCCGGTGCCTCGGCGGACGATCCGCAGCAGCCGCCTGCCCTCGTCGTCATCGATCTCACGGACCTGCACGCGTTCAGCCACGTGATCATTCTGACGGTCCGGTGTAGCCCGGTCCGTGGGGAGGATCGGCACTTGCCAGTAGCGGCAGGTGGGCTCCGCCCGGTTCAGCCCTGTACCGCCTCCCGGTTGGATGAGACGAACTCCAGCAGTCGGTCGTTGACCACGTCCGGCTGCTCCAGGGTGAGTCCGTGCCCGGCGCCCTTGAGGATCTCGGCCCGCACTCCCGGGATCAGCGCCGTCGTCCGCTCCAGCACTTTGCGCGGCCGCAGAAGCGCGCTGCGGCTCCCCACCAGGACGAACACGGGCACCGTGATGGACGCCAGTTCCTCATCGGTGAACGGCCTGGCCGGAGGGCGGCGTGTGGGGCGGTACGAGCGCATCGCGAGCATCAGCGGTGCGACCATCTCGGGCGGCGCGCTGAGCGCGGGATTGGCCAGCAGCCGTGCCACTGCGGGGCGCAGGCGCTTCGGGGCGAGTAATCCGAACAGCCCAGCGATCGCGTGCAGGTAGAACCGCGCGGGCACCTTCTCGATACCGGCGGGGTCGAGCGGCGCGACCGACGCGAGCCGCCCGGGCGCGTGGATCGCCTGGTTGAGGGCGAGCCAGCCGCCGTAGGACAGGCCGACGAGGTGGACCCGCTCCAGCCCGAGCCCGGCGAGGGTCTCGTCCAGCCACACCGCGTTCTCTTCGCAGCCGGCCGCCACCGCGCGCTGCACGCTGCGCCCGGGGTCGTCCAGGGTGTCGATCGCGTACACGGGGTGGTTCTCGCCGAGGGCGGCGAGCTGCGGGTACCAGTTGGACGCGTGGCTGGGGCACACGTGGCTGCCGTGCCGGGTGTGGCGGCAGGGTGTGCGGGGCGAAGCGCGAAGCACTCAGAACCAGACGGCGAAGACACGCTCAAGACGACACACGGCTCGGAAGATCACGATCCGTAGTCGGCGGGTAGGGGACCATGATCTGCTCGCTGGAGCCGGACCAGGGAGCCGGCTAGCGCCGTCGACGCAACAGCTGTCGGGATCGCACGGCGGTATTTGCTGAAGGTCCGACAGATCTCGATCACCGGCAGCAGCCGCGGCGGGGTGGTCAGCCCGGCTGAACGGAAAGGGTCTGCGGGTGTAGGCCGGTAGCGACTGGATGATGTTGCACAGTGATGAGGGTTTTGGCCCCTCGGAGTCGCCCCGCGGAGGGAAACTCCAAACCGCTTCCTGCTGCGTTGGCTGAAGACCGTCGCGGTGAGGGTCGGAGGAAGAGGTGCTCTTGAAAGGGCGTAGCCGGCCTGGCTCCCGCCTCGGATACCGTGTTCCTCTACGGGGTGCCATAACGGATGTGACGCCCCCCACCGGAGGTAAGTCAGCGTATGAGTTCAAAGCGCAGCAAGAATCCAGCCCTGCCCGTACTCGACGACGCATTCCGACTCGCGTCGGTCAAGGAGGCCGAAGAGTCCACCCGTGACTTGGCCGCGCGGCTGGCCACCACAGAGCTGCGCCGCGCTTCTCACCCGGGCCGGGTCACCTGGGAGCCCACCGATCAGGCCGAGCCCGTACCGGTCCCGCCGACTGTGGTCGACGGTGACGGGGACCTGTGGCTGCGGGACCGGGGCACCGGCACCTGGACCATGCCCGAGTTCAATCCGAAGGATTTCCCGGCCCGCTGCGGCGAGGTTCTGACGTGGAACGAGCTTGCCTGCGAGTACGGCCCGCTGACCGCACTGGCCGACGACCGCCGCATCGGCGGCGGCCGGCGCTGACCGCGCAGCCCTCCGGGACGACCGCACCCCTGAATCGCCCGTTGCGGGTAGCCGGGAGCTCCAGCTCACCGCCGAGCCCGACGATGGTGGCGAGCAGGTGAGCGTGGTGGTTGGCGTGCGGCGGCCTTGAGCAACGCGGGGCGGCCCTGGAGCCACCCGACGTCCTCGGTCCGGCCGGCGTCGGTGGCCCAGCCGGGTAGCGGCCGGCCTTCGGTTGCCGTGGTGAGCGTGCGGCCCGGCTCGCCGATCGACTGCTGCCAGCCGGCCGACTGCCCGAGCAGGGCCACGCCTGGCAGCTTGTCGACGGCGGCCGCCGGGCCGAGAGGTCGGCGATCAGTCCGCCGTGGCGATCAGCGGCTGGAGCAGGATGTCGGGTTGGGCGCGCTGGAAGGCGTTCAGCTGCCATTTGTCGGCGAACAAGGCCAGCAGCGCGTCATCCGAGCGGCGGGTGAGCACCTCGCCGCTGATCAGGCGGGCTTTGGCCAGGGCAGCGGCGCCCTCGGCGTCAGTGATCCGGGCCAAGCGGTAGGAGAGCTGGTCGAGGGCGATTGGGGAAGAGAACTCGTGCTCCATCCGGTGCAGGATCACATCGAACTGCATCGGGCCGACCGCAGCCATGACCGGCGCCTGGTCGCCACGCCGGTCGGAGACCAGCACCTGGATCACGCCTTCCTCGTCGAGTTGGGCGACGCCCTTGCGGAACTGCTTGGACCGGCTGATGTCCTTGGGCCGTGCCACCGCGAAGTACTCGGGGGCGAAGGCGGGCAGCGGGGGAAACTCGGTCTTCTTGCCGGTGAAGAGGGTGTCGCCGACCCGCAGCGCGCTCGCGTTGATCAGGCCGACCACATCGCCGGGGTACGCGGTGTCGACCACGGTGCGCTCGGCTCCGAAGACGGTGTGCGCGTACTTGGTTGCGAACGAGCGGCCGCTGGCCGCCCGGGTGACGTGCATGCCGCGCTCGAAGACGCCGGAGCAGACTCGGACGAAGGCGATCCGGTCGCGATGGGCCGGGTCCATGTTCGCCTGGATCTTGAACACCAGGCCGGAGAACTCCTCGCCGACCTCGCGGCTGCCGCCCTTGGCCAGCCGGCGGGGCCCGGGAGCCGGAGCGAGGTCGACCACGGCGTCCAGCAGGAGCTTCACACCTATGTTGGTCAGCGCGGCGCCGAAGAAGACCGGGCTGATCTTGCCGGCCTCGAAGGCCTCCTGGTCGTAGCCGGGGCCGGACGAGAGCACCAGCTCCAGCTCCTCCAGCGCGGTCGTCCAGGCTTCGCCCTCCTGCTCGGCGGCCTTCTGGGAGGGGAGCTGCTCCTCGAGGGCGGCGTGCGTGCCGGCTGGCACCTTGGTGTAGCGCAGCATCTGCTCGGTGTTCCCCGCTTCGACCAGGCCGCGCAGGTTGCCCGCGCTGCCCACCGGCCAGACGACCGGGACGGGGGTGATCCCGAGGTGCGTCTCGATGTCCTCGAGCAG
This sequence comes from Kitasatospora sp. NPDC058406, assembly GCF_042722765.1. Taxonomy (NCBI): domain Bacteria; kingdom Bacillati; phylum Actinomycetota; class Actinomycetes; order Kitasatosporales; family Streptomycetaceae; genus Kitasatospora; species Kitasatospora sp. NPDC058406. The sequence continues at coordinate 4,096 of NZ_JBHXKE010000263.1, read as the reverse complement.
GGTGAGTGCATCCTGGCCGCGCCGGTCCCACTTGTTGATGAAGGTGATCACAGGGACGCCGCGATGGCGGCAGACCGCGAAAAGCTTGCGGGTCTGCTCCTCCAGGCCCTTGGCCGCGTCGACCAGCATGATCGCGCAGTCGACGGCGGCCAGCACCCGGTAGGTGTCCTCGGAGAAGTCGGCGTGGCCGGGGGTGTCGACCAGGTTCATCACGTGGCCGCGATAGCCGAACTGCAATGCGGCCGAGGTCACCGAGATACCACGCTCGCGTTCCAATTCCATCCAGTCGCTGGTCACGCCGCGTCGATCACCCTTGGCGTGCACCGCACCGGCAGAAGTGATCGCCCGCGCGTGCAGCGCCAGCGCCTCGGTGAGCGTGGACTTGCCCGCGTCCGGATGGCTGATCACGGCGAAGGTCCGCCGGCGGCCGGCCTCATGAAGGACCTGCGGGACGGGGATCGACTGTACGGTGCTCATGTGTTTCCTCGGGTACGCATCGGCAGCAGGCCGGGTGACGCCTCTCCGTACCTGGTGAGCCGGGGATCAGGTCCGCAGGCCCAGGAAGCGATAATAGGCTGTCGGGCGGCGTGGCCCCGAAATTCCCGTTCCTGAGGGAGAGGCTGATCCAGGCGCGGCTGGTCTCGGTCTTGGGCCGGCCGAAGGCCAGGACGTTGTTGTTGACGGCGGCGAGCGTCCGGCGGACGAAGAGCCGGCGGTCCATGAGGTGGACGTCCGACCAGTGCAGGGCGAGGACCTCTTCGCGGCGCTAGCCGGTACCAAGGACGACCTCGAACAGGTCGGTGAGCTGGTCGGCGTACTGCTCGGCGTTGTGCCGCAGGAAGCTCGCGGCCTCTTCCGGAGTCCAGCAGGTACGCTCGGCGGCGCGGGGCTTTGGCGGGACGGAGTGCTTGACCGGGGTAGCGCAGCCGCCAGGAGGAGACGGCGTCGCGCAGCGTGGACGCGGCCGCGCCCAGCCCCCAGCTGGGCGGCGATCCACTCGTCAACGTGATGGGGACGAAGGTCGAGCAGCCGGATGTGGCCGAACGCCGGGATCAGGTCGCGCTTGACCCACGCCACGTAGCCGGCGTAGGTGCTCGGCGACAGGTGCGCCCGCCTCGTGACCAGCCACTCGCGCGGGTAGCTCGCCACCTTGGTTCGGCGGTTCTCGTACACCCCGCGCAGCTCACCGTCCAACACCGCCCGCATCTCCCGCAACGCCTCCGCATGGCCGGCGAAACCGCCCCGGCGGCGGATCCGACGCCGGCCCTCCTCCTTCGCCAGATCCATCGCATACGTCCACGTCCTGTGCCTCGGATCCCCGGCCAGCAGGGGGCACCACGGACCCAGCTGCTTCCGGTTACCGTCCGAACAACCACACCGCCGGTACACCCGGCCACGCTGCCCACGCTGTCCCACGAGCTTCTCCTTCCTGTACTCGGCGAGCTTGAGTCCAAGGTCGCTGCCCGGCCCGGTGAGTCGGCAGAGCGCGTGGGAAGGGACGCGAGGCACGTCAGAACCAGTCGGAGAGGACATGCTCAAGGCGACACGTCGCCTGGAAGATCACGCGGCGTAGTCGGTGGGTAGTCGACCTTGATCTGCGCGAGGAGCCGGGCGTCCGCCCGATTCCCCGTGGCCGTGAAACGGACGGCCCCGAGGGGCACCGGATGCGTCCGGTGCCCCTCGGGGTGTGGTCGTGCCGGGTGGCCGTCAGCCCGTGAAGGTCACGTCCCAGTGGTTGCCCTCGTTGGCGTAGACGTTGCCCGAGGGGGCGGTGTAGAGGGTGGCGCCGTCGCCGCGTACGCCGCTGTAGGCGAAGTTGCCGGTGATGTGGTTGGTGAGGCAGCTCGCCATCGCGAAGTCCAGCTTGTAGCCGTTGGCGTGGCTGTAGGTGCCGGCGGCGTGGCCGGTCTCGGTGCCTCCGGTGATGGTCAGGCCGCAGCCGCCCACGGCGTGCTTGAGCGCGACGGCGCCGTCCGCCGAGGCGCGGCGCAGGCCGTCGAAGGAGGTGCAGTTGCTGCTGTTGCGGTTGGAGCAGTTGCCCGAGGAGGACCAGGTGATGCCCGCGGAGGAGAGCAGCGAGGCGGCCTGGGACTGGCTGAGCAGGTCGCCGCTGCCGCCGCCGGTGCCGCCGCCCCCGCCGGAGAGCAGGGCGGACCAGGTGGCGGGGCCGACGATGCCGTCCACCGGGCTCAGGTTCGCGGACTGCTGGAAGCCGCGCACCGAGGAGTCGGTGCCGGCTCCGAAGGCGCCGTCCACGGCGAGGTTGGCGCCGCGGGCGTTCAGCTGGACCTGGAGCGCCTTGACGGCGTCGCCGGTGTCGCCCTGGCGGACGGTGACGATCAGCTTCGGCCAGGTGGCGCCGCCGACGACGCCGTCCACCGGGCTCAGGCCGTTGGCGTTCTGGAAGCTCCTGACCTTGGCCTCGGTCGCGGGGCCGAACGCGCCGTCGGCGCCGGTCGCGTAACCGCGGGCGTTCAGCAGGTACTGGACGGTGGACACCTTGGCGCCCTGGTCACCGCTGCGGACGACGGGCCAGCTCGCGGCGTGGGCGGCGGGGACGGACAGCACCGCCGCCAGGAGGGCGGCGAAGACCGCGGCCACTGCGGCCGGGAAGCGCTTCACGGAAGTTCCTCACTTCTGCTGAGGGGGACGAGGGGGAGAGGAGGAGCCGTCGGCGGACGGCCCCGGGAACCGGCCGGGCTACCAGGTCGGCAGGTTCTCCCAGCAGGTGGTGCCCCAGGCGTGCTCGTTGTGGACGATCACCTCCAGCAGCTGGGAGCCGGTCTGGACGCCGACGATCCCGTCCACGTCGAGGTGCTTGGCCTGCTGGAACTGGCGCACGGCGGTCTCGGTCCGGGCGCCCCAGATGCCGTCGGTCTGGAGGCCGGAGTGCAGGGAGGCGTTCAGCGCGAGCTGCACGCACTTGACGCCGGTCCCCCGGTCGCCGTAGGCGATCTCGCCGACCGAGGGCCGCGCGCTGGCCGTGCCTGCCAGGACGGTGACCGAGAGGGCGGCGGTGGCCGTCACGACGGCGGCGCGCTTGATGACCGGGAACATGGGCATGGCGGGGCTCCTGGGAGACGTGGGTGAGGGCGGCCGCAACGACCACCGGTTGCCGACACTAGGAAGCCCCGAGGACGTCCCGCGATCGTTTCGCGTCCCTGGGACGCCCTCCCTCATGGGCGCGCCGGACGGGGACGGAGGCGGAGCCGCCGCGCCTGGTCGGGCGCGCTGCACGCCGGCCCCGTACCGCGGGCGGCGACGGCGTCCCACGACGTCGGTCCGAGGCCCGCGGCGTCCCAACCTGTGCCGTGCCGGTGTCCCAAACCGCAGCTCAGGGCGGTGGCATACGTCGTACCCGTCCCAGATCCCGGCAGATCGTGGATCCCCGGCCCCGGGATGTCACACAGTGGATCAAGCCGTAGCACGTGACCCGGGGTGGGTCGTGCTGCGGGAGGGCGCACCGCGGGGGGCGGGGGCCCGGCCGCCGGGAGACCGGTACGGCCGTGGGGACCGGCCGGTGGGAGTGCGGCCCGGCACCCGGCCCCGTCGCGCGTCCTCGATCGCACCGGAACGACCTGGGGGGTACAAACGATGGACCACGTTCTTCTGTCCGGCGGCACGCCGAAGGGCCCTGCCGACCGGCTCTCCGAGGAGCTGCAGTCACTGAAGTCCTCGTCCGGCCTGACCTACGCCCGGATCAGTGAGCGCACCCACTACGCGAAGTCCTCGTGGGAGCGGTGGGTGAACGGCAAGCAGTTCCCGCCGCGTGACGCCGTCGAGCGGATCGCCGCCGTCTGCCAGGCCGACGAACGGCGCCTGCTGGAGCTGTGGACCCTGGCGGAGGCCTGCCGCACAGCGGCCGCCGCACCGGCTGCCGCACGGGGCGCCACCGGGGGCTCCGGGGCGCCCGGCGAGGGGGACGCCGCCTCGCAGGACCGCCGGCAGATGGCCCTGTGGTCGCTGACCGTGCTGGCACTGGCCCTGACGGCGGGTCTGGCGCGGTCCGTCGCCCAGGGGCGGGAGCTGCGGCGCGGCGCCCTTCCCGGCGGCGGCGTGTAGGGACGACGCGGGCAGGGCCCCACCCCGCCCGGGG
>NZ_JBHXKE010000262.1:0-12146 GCF_042722765.1 Kitasatospora sp. NPDC058406 | reverse complement strand
GGACTCACCGGACCCGCCTGCCGCACCGGAGCGGTCCCCGGACCGGCGGGTGTACGGCGTCGGGACCGCCTGCACGGTGGGCGCCGGGGCGGGCCCGGCCCCGGCCCGCAGCGGCAGCGGGGTGAGCACCGAGAGCTGCTGCCCCTCGTCCATGACGGTCAGCAGTCCGGCCGGGACCCGCACGATGGTCCGCATGCCGCCGTACGGGGAGGGCTCGATGTGGCAGGAGAAGCCGTACTGGCGGGCCAGCTTGCCGACCACGGCGAAGCCGGTCTTCGGCGGGTTGCCCAGCTCGGTGAGCAGGACCTCGGGGGGACCTGACAGCAGCCGGCGGGCCCGGCTCAGCTGGTCCTCCTCCATCCCGATGCCGCTGTCGTCGACGATCACCAGCGCGCCCCGGCCGCCCTGCTGGACGGTCACCGGGACGTCCGTCTCCGGGTGCGAGTACGCGGTGGCGTTGGCGAGGAGCTCGGCGACGGCGATGGCCAGCGGCTCGGCGGCCCGGGCGACCACCGCCAGCCGGCTCTCCCGCAGGTGGTTGGCGACCTTGATCCGGGCGTAACCGGGCACCCGGGAGAGCGCGCCGACCACCACCTCGGCGAGCGGCGAGTCGGTGCGGGCCAGGCCGGGCCAGGCCTCGCAGAGCACGGCGACGGTCTGGATGCGGCGCAGCGCGACCTCGTTGCGGAAGTCGACCTCCAGCAGCCGGGGGTCGTCGTTGTCGTGCTGGAGCTGCTGGACCAGGCTCTGGATCTGGTAGAGCAGGGTCTGGATCTTGGAGGTGGCCCCGCGCATCGCGGAGCGGGCGGCGGCGTCGACCCGTTCGCGCTCGTCGGTCACGGCGGCGGCCGCGGCGTCGAGGACGGCCTGGAGCGTCTGGACGGCCTCCGGGCCGACGGCGGCCGGGTCGAGCGGTCCGGCGACCGGCGCGTTGGGGTGGCTGAGCCGGAGGGCGGCGGCGGCCACGCGTTCGGTGGCGAGGTGGCCGATCTCGGCCAGCAGGGCCGCGGCCTGCCGCACGGCGGCGGCGGCGCGCTCCTCGGCGGTCTCGGCGGCGAGCCGGGCCTCCGACGCCGTGCGGCCGGCGACGGTCGCGGCCTGCTCGGCCCCGGCCGTCGCGCGTTCGGCCTCGACGGCCCGGCGGACGGCCTCCGCGGTGCCGCGCTCCGCCTCGTGCGCCCGGTCCTCGGCGGCCAGTGCGCGGTCCGCCGCCTGCCGGGCCTCGTCGGCCGAGCGCCGGGCCTCGGCCCGGGCCTCGCGGGCCCGCTCCTCGCCGAGGAGGGCCCGGTTCTCGGCGGCGCGGGCGGCTTCCTCGGTCCGGGCCGCCCCGGCCGCCGCGGTGGCGGCCCGGGCCAGCGCCCGGGAGCGGGCGCGCGCCAGGACGGCCGTCGCCGCGAGCGCGGCGACCGCGATCAGTGCCAGGGCCGGCAACACGAGCTGCGTCATCGACGTCCTCGGAGGTCCTCGGTCGGAGGGGCGGGGTCGCCCCGGGGGGTGTCCGGCGGCTCAGGCCCGGGTGGTCGTGCCGCCCGTCCCGTTCCGCGGCCGGGGCGTGCGCCGATCAGTGTCCTCGTCCAACTCCCGCGCCACCAGGGCCACCTGGCTCATCGCCTCCAGGACGTTCGGCACCTCCGTGCCGTCCAGGTGCCGGTACTCGGCGCCGATGGTGAGCACCAGCCGCTCGGGCAGGCCGAGTTCGGGGTAGCGCTGCTCGGCGATGATCCGGCGGGCCGCGTCCAGCGCGGGGATCCCGGCGGCGTGCAGGGCGTGCGCGCGCTCGCGCAGGTGGCCGAGGTAGGCGATGTGTTCCCGGACGCCGGCACGGCCGAGCACCGGTCCGTGTCCCGGGACGAAGATCTCGGCACCGGTCGCCAGGATGCGCTCGCAGGCGGCGATGATGTTCTCCAACGGCCCCGCCCAGTGCGAGGGGTGATCGCCGGGCTGTTCGGCGCTCGATCCGAAGATCACGTCACCGGTGAACACCGCCCGCTGGTGCGGGAGGTGGACGATCAGGTCGCCACCGGTGTGCGCGGACGGGAGCCCGGTGATCTGCACGGGGTACTCCCCCACCCGCAGCTCCAGCTCGCCGTGGAAGACGGTGTCGGGCCGGACGGGCTCGGTCTGCGACCAGTCGAACTGGCCGAAGTGGCGCCGGAGGTAGCCGCCGAGCAGCGAGTCCGGGTCGCTGCTCGCGACCAGGGCGTGCTGCTGCTTGGGCGTCGGCTCGTAGTGGATGTGCTCCAGCGCCTCGCGGGTGGCGATGATCTCCGCCCCGGGGAGCACGCCGGCGCCCCAGAGGTGGTCGCCGTTGGCGTGTGTGACGATCACCCGGTCGACGGTGACGCCGTCGGCGAGCCGCTTGCGGCTCTCGGTGAGGAACTCCGCGGCGAGCGAGGGGTCGTAGGGCGTGTCGATCCAGAGCGCCGTCCTCGGCGAAGCCAGCAGCCCGCAGTTGGCGAGACCCCATCCGCGCTTCGGGGGAAGCCAGACGTACAGGTCATCGGCAATCGTGCTCACGTTCGCACGGTTGATCGTCATGGGCGCGATTATGCCGATGATGTGACAGGAGTGGAGCAAGGCCTCTGCAATTCAAGACAATTCCTGTCACGGACCATCCTGTCCTGTCCCGATTCCTCCCCCCTTGCACCACGCCCGGTCCAGGCCGTTCCGTCCCGTCGGGCAGGGCCCACCGGGGGACGGTCCGTCGGCGTCTCAGACCAGGGGCAGGGGCCGGCACACCTCGACGGTGACGTCGACGGTGTCGAGGCCGATGACCCGGCCCTCGACGGCGACGAATCCTTTCTCCCCGGAACGGAAGAGCGCGGCCAGCGGGGACTGCCGGCCGGCGGCCCCCAGGGCCTCGACGGCCATCGCGGACCCGAAGGCGAAGACGCCGCAGAGCACGATGCAGGGGGCGTGCCGGGAGGTGCGGGTGACGAAGACGAAGCCGTGGTCGCGGACCAGCTCGTCGGCGGCGTTGTACTGGGCCTCGAACGCCATGCCGCCCCAACGGGCCCGGGCCGCCCGGGGGTGTTCCAGCCGGAAGTCCGGGAAGTCGCCGGCGAGCACGCTGGCCGAGTAGGCGTTGACGCTCGGTCCACCTATCGAGAAGGTCGGCATCCGCGGGTCCTGGGCGCCGGCGGTGACCAGCTCGATGGTCGCCTTCCGGTTGATCTTCCGCAGCAGGTCGGTGAGTTCGGCGATCGCCCGGGCCTCGGCCATCGGCATGAAGAGCACGTTCTTCGGCCCCCGGCTGGTGAGCCGGCAGCCGTCCTTGGCGTAGGCGAACTCCGCCACCTCGATGCTGGGGGTGACGATCTGCACCCGCCCGTACGGCGCGAGCAGCGCGCGCAGGAAGCCGTAGCGCAGGAAGAGGCGGGTGCGGGCGAGGGACCGGGCGGCGACGAAGCCGATCACGGCCGGGAAGAACCCGACCAGGATCTGCAGGAGGATCTCCATGGCACCCCTCGCGCGAACGACTCGGGCACGAACTGTCTGCGCTGAGGTGATGCCCCGTAGAACACCAGAAACTCCCGACACTGCAGCCCACCCGGCGCCGGCCACGCGAAATGCGCCCACTTCACCCGTTCGGGTGACACCCAGTCACGCCCGCCGCGGTTCCGGCCGACCGGCCCGGCCTCACCGCCGCCCGACTTCGCCGGCGGCGTCCGTCGGGCCGGCCGCCGACCGGCGTCTCAGCCCAGCTTCTTGGTGAACTTCCGCTCGCTGGCGCACTGCTCGTACCCGAGCCAGGCGTTGATCGCCAGCATCGGCGCGTTGGTCGCGTCGTTGGAGGTGTACGCCCGGAGCAACCCGGCCTCGCGGGCCCGGCGCAGCGACTCCAGCTTGGCCAGCTTGCTCAGGCCCCGGCCCCGGTACTCCCGGCGACAGGCGGTGAACGCCGACCAGTACCGGTCCACGCCGTCCGTGTGCACCGCGCTGAACGCGGCCGGCTCACCGTCGACCACGGCCACGACGGTCAGGTCGCGGTCGTGGTCCGGGTGGATCCAGTCGCCGTTCAGGAACTCCTCGAAGTCGGCGGCGTCCATCTCGATCTCGCCCGGCTCGTCCCGGATGGCGTCCGCCTCGATCACGAAGATCGGGTACGGGTCGGCCGCCCACTCGCTCGCCGGGCGCATCTCGACGCCGGCCGGCAGCGGCGGGGCCTCCGGCAGCGGCAGCGTCAGGTCACGGCCGCCGAAGTGGGCCACCCGGCCCTCGGTGAAGCCGCGGGCCCGGGCGAAGGCCAACGCGTCCTCGTCCTCGTCCACCCAGCTGTGCACCTCGACCACGCCGTGCTCGGCCAGGTGCCGCTCGGCGGCGGCCAGCAGGCCGGTGAAGACACCGCGCCGCCGGTACTCGGGCAGCACGCTGCCGTTGGCGTAGCCGATGCCCTTGGTCGTCGTGCCGGTGACCAGCGCGCAACGGACCGACCCGACCACCCGGCCGTCCAGCTCCGCCACGAAGGTGCGGAAGTGCGCACCCTCGGCCTGGTGGGCGGCGTGCCAGGCGAAGGCCTCGGCCGTCATCACCAGGTGGTCGCGGCCGGCACGGTGGGCCGCCGCGGCGGCCTCGGCGTCGCCGGGGCGGAAGTCACGAATTATCAGTGTTGTCATAGGTGCGTCACGCTAACCCGCGGCGGGCTCGTACGCAGCCGATTATTCTCCGGGCCCGAGGCCCGCCCCACCGGCCCCACCTGCGAAGAAGTCACGGGAAGGGGACCAAAGTCCCTCACCCGCGTGCCGCCAAGCTCAAATAATGCTCTGAGATGTCCGGGTGAGGCTTGGCAGCGGTACCGTCCGGGGACATCCTCAGCAGCACAGCCCGGTGGCCCTGGCGACGAGGCCCGCGCCGACCGACGGCTCCCCACCAGCCCTCAGAAGGGGGCGCACCCATGACCTCTCCTGCACTGCGAGCGCCCGCGACGACGACGGGGACCACCACCGGCACGGCCGGCAGCACCGCCACGGCCGGCACGGCCCGTGCCGCCGGCCGGCTCGGCATCGGCCTCGGCTGGCGCAGCGAGATCGACACCGTGGTGGAGCGGCAGCCCGGCCTGGACTGGGTCGAGGTCGTCGCCGAGAACGTCTGCGCCGACCACCTGCCCGAGTCCCTGACCGTCCTCCTCGCCCGCGGCCTGACCGTGATCCCGCACGGCGTCTCGCTCGGCCTCGGCGGCGCCGACCGGCCCGACCCGGCCCGCCTGGCCAGGCTCGCCGAGACCGCCGGGGCCCTCGGGTCCCCGCTGGTCACCGAGCACCTGGCCTTCGTCCGGGCCGGTGGCCTGGAGGCCGGCCACCTGCTGCCGGTGCCGCGCACCCGCGACGCCCTGGACGTCATCGCCGAGAACGTCCGGATCGCCCAGGACCAGCTCCCGGTCCCGCTGGCGCTGGAGAACATCGCCGCCCAGCTGGCCTGGCCGGACGACGAGCTGACCGAGGGGCAGTTCCTCGCCGAGCTGGTCGAACGGACCGGCGTCCGGCTGCTGATCGACGTCGCCAACCTGCACACCAACCGGGTCAACCTCGGGATCGACCCGGCCGCCGAGCTGGACCGCCTGCCGCTGGAGGCCCTCGCCTACGTGCACGTCGCGGGCGGCACCATGATCGACGGGGTCTGGCACGACACCCACGCCCACCCGGTCACCGAGCCGGTGCTGGAGGTGCTGGCCGAGCTCTGCGCCCGGGTCGCCCCGCCCGGCGTGCTGCTGGAGCGCGACGCCGCCTTCCCGCCGCCCGCCGAACTGGCCGCCGAACTCGACGCCGTGCGCCGGGTGCTGGACGGCGGTGGCCCACGGTGACCGCCACCGACGAGGCCCGGGAGCGGCTGGCCGCCCGGCAGACCGACCTGCTCACCGCCCTGGTGGCCGGCGGGCCGGTGCCGCCCGGCTTCGATCCGGCCCAGGTCCGCGCCCAGTCCGCCGCCCTGGCAGCCAAGCGCCGTGACACCGCCGCCAAGGTGGCACCGGCACTGCCGCGCCTGCTCGGGCCGCAGTACGGGCCGCTCTTCCTCGCCTACGCCCGACGGCACCCGCAGACCGGCGGCTACCGCGCCGACGCCCGCGCCTTCGCCGCCTGGGCGCTCGCCGAACCGCCCCGCCGGGCAACGGACGACCCGACAACGGACGACCCGGCGACGCGCGACCCGGCGACGGAAGGCACCGCAGCCGCCCCGCTCGACGCCGAACGGCGCCGGGCCCTGGAACGCTGGCTGCGCCCGGCCCCCGAACGACCGCCCGGCCCGCTCGCCCGCCTGCGCCGCGCCCTGCGGCCCGGCAGCCGGACCTGACACCCGGCGGCCCGGCCGCAGCAGGCGAGCACCGGAGCTCGCACCACGTCACCGGGTCCGCGCACCGTTCGCCGGACCCCACGAACGACCCACCACACACCGGGCGCCGGACCCCGCGCACCCGAAACCCGCACCGGGCCGCCAGGCCCCGCGCACCAGAACGAGCGGCACCAGAACGCTCACGTCCCGGGGGGAATCCGCCCATGTGGCACAACAGCTACTTCCTCGTCCCCGCCCTCCTGCTGTTCGCCGCCGCGCTGTACGCCGCGCAGGCCAAGCGGGCCGCCAAGCGCGTGCCGTCCCCCAAGGGCCTGCCCGGCCGCGGCCTGCCGCTGCTGGACACCGCCTTCCTCGCCGGCGGCCCCGGCCGGGTCTTCGACACCGCCTTCGTCCGGATGCACCGGGACGGCCGCGCCGTCCTGAACCGCGCCGGCCTCGTCACCCTCACCGGCACCCTGGCGTTCGACGCCGTCGACCAGGCCGTCATCGAGGCGGCCGGCCCGTCCCGGAGCGGCGAGCTCGGCGCCCTGCGCCGCGCGGTGATGCGCTCCGCCGCCGTCCAGGAGATCGGCGACCGGCTCGCCGACCGCGGTCTGCTGCGCGACCCCGTGCGGCTGCGGCGGGCCAGGTCCGCCCGCCGGCTGCTCTGGATAGCCCTGCTCGACGTGGTGGTCTTCGCCGTCGCCGCCTACCTGCTGGACTCCGACGAGCCCGGCTACGACCGCCCGGCGCTCTGGGCCCCGCTGGTCATGCTCGGGTTCGGCCTGTTCTCGCTGCCGGCCAGCTGGCCGCTCAAGGGCCGGATCACGCCCGCCGGGCGGCGTCAGCTCACCCTGATGAACACCGGCAAGCCGTGGAAGCCCTCCGACCGGCCGGCCCCCCTGCACGCCCGCGACGCCACGTTGCTCGGTGCCGTGGCGCTCGGCGGCCTCACCACCGCCGAGCTGGCCGACGAGCAGCTGCGGGAGGCGATGCTCGCCTCGGCGGCGGCCGACCAGGCCGCCCGGTCCGCCGCCCACACCGGCGCCGGCTCCTCCTCGTCCTCCTCGTCCGGCTCGTCCTCCTCGTCCTGCGGCACCGCGGGCACCTGGTGCGGCTCCTCCTCCGACTCCGGTTCCTCCGGTTCGGGCTGCGGCGGAAGCAGCGGCTGCGGGTCGTCGAGCGGCGGGTCCTCCTCGTCGAGCTGCGGGTCGAGCTCCGGGTCCTCCTGCAGCTCCTCCTCCAGCTGCGGCGGAGGCGGAGGCGGCTGCGGTTCCTGACCACCGCCCGCCCCGGACGTCACAGTTCGGTATCGCGGTCCGGGAATGCGTTCCACCCACGACGGCGGCGGGTCTACAACAACCCCATGTGGTTGCTCTTCCTGCTCCCGGCCTGCGTCGCCGCGGTCCTCTCCTGCATCCGGCTGGTCCGGACGGCCGCGACCGCCGACGCCCTGGCCGGGCAGGAGGGCCCACGGCCGGCCGAGGCGGTCGGGATCGGGCTCTACGAGACGGCCTACCTGGCCGGCGGCCCGGACCGGGTGGTGGAGCTGGCACTCGTCCTGATGGCGTCCCGGGGCCGGCTGCACCTGGCCCACACCGGGTGGACGACGGTCGTCGACCCGCGCGGCCGCAGCCGGCTCGAACGCGCGGTGCTCGCCACCGTCGGCCCCGAGGGCCAGTGCCGCACGGACGACCTGCGCGAGGCGATGGGCGCCCACCCCACCGTGCTGGAGATCGGCAGCCGGCTCTCGCTCGCCGGGCTGGCGACCCCGGCGGCCGTCCAGCGGCGCACCGTCCTGGTGATCCGGCAGGTCCGGCAGGCGCTGCTGCTCTCGCTGGTCCTGCTGGCCGCCGCGCTGGCCACCGGCGTCCTGGTGGACGGTGACGCGCTGGCACCGCTGGCCTGGTTCTCGCTGCCGCTGGTGCTCACCGCCGGGACCCTGCTGATGGCCCGGGTCGACGTCTACCCGTACACCGGTTGGGCCTCGCCGGTCGGCCAGGAGGTGCTCCGCGAAGTCCGCCCACCGCGCCAGCACGGCCTCACCGACGACGACGAGCGCGAACTGTTCACCGCCGTCGCCATGAACGGCACCGACGCCCACCCCGACGCCCGCCTCCGCGCGGCCCTCCGCCGGCACTGAGGGTCCGGCCGGACCGGCGGCCCCGACCACGCCACGACGCCCGGACGCAGCGATGCCGGCCTGCCGGGACGAGCCCCGCAGACCGGCGTCCTCGGCCGCGTTCGACGGCCGGTGGCCTCAGACGAGGCCGTTGAGCAGCTCGCTGACCGGCTTGCGGCGCCCGGTGAAGAACGGCACCTCCTCGCGGACGTGCAGCCGGGCCCGGGAGGGACGCAGGTCGCGCATCAGGTCCACGATGCGGTGCAGCTCGTCCGCCTCGAAGGCGAGCAGCCACTCGTAGTCGCCCAGCGCGAACGAGGCGACCGTGTTGGCCCGCACGTCCGGGTAGCCGCGCGCCATCTGGCCGTGCTCGGCGAGCATCGCGCGCCGCTCGGCGTCCGGCAGCAGGTACCACTCGTAGGAGCGGACGAACGGGTAGACGCACACGTAGTCGCGCGGGCGCTCGTCGGCGAGGAACGCCGGGATGTGCGACTTGTTGAACTCGGCCGGGCGGTGCAGCGCCATGTTCGACCAGACCGGCTCCAGCTCCCGGCCCAGGCCGGTGCGGCGGAAGCGGTTGTACGCCTCCTGGAGGTCGTCGGAGTCGGCGGCGTGCCACCAGACCAGGATGTCGGCGTCGGCGCGCAGACCGGACACGTCGTAGGTACCGCGCACCGTGACGTCCTTGGCGTCGAGCTGGGCGAACAGCTCGTCCACCTCGGCGGCCAGGCCGGTGCGGTCCTCGGGCAGTGCGCCCTTGAGCTTGAACACCGACCACATGGTGTAGCGGATGACCTGGTTCAGGTCCCGTGCCTTCTTCTTCTCCGGCTGCTGCTCAACGGTCTCAGTCATGCGCCCATTGTCCTCTCCGTGACGTTCTCCCCGGTCAGCGGGGTCAGCACTCCGTCGAGCCCGGCGACGGCCGTCCGGGCGCTCGCGATGCACGCCGGGATGCCCACCCCGTCGTACGCGGCCCCGCACAGCGCCAGCGCGCCGACCCGGTCCGCGGCAGCCCGGATCCTGGCCACCCGGTCCAGGTGGCCGACCGGGTACTGCGGCAGGCCGGCCCGCCAACGGGTGACGGCGGTGTCGTACGGGCGGGCGGTCAGTCCGATCGCCTCGCCCAGGTCGGCCAGCGATCCGGCGACCAGTTCCTCGTCCGGCAGTTCCAGCGGCTCCTCCTCGCGCAGCCGGCCCAGCGAGGTGCGCAGCACGAACGCGTCCGGGGCGGAGCGCTCCAGCCAGCCCCACTTGTTGGAGGAGAAGGTCGACGCCTTGATCCGGCGGCCGTCCACCGGCGGCACCAGGAAGCCGCTGCCGGCCGGCGGCTCCGGCAGGTCGGAACGCCGGAACGCCAGGGTGACCAGGGCCATCCCCGCGTACTCGACGGCGTCCAGCTCGACGGCCGCGGCCGGTGCGTCGGCGCGCAGCAGCCGGGCGGCGGCAGGCGCGGGCACGGCCAGCACCACGGCGGTGGCGTGCAGTTCCCCGCCGTCGCCGGTCGCGACCCGCCAGCCGTCCGGGGTGCGGCGCAGCCCGGTCACGGCGGTGCGGGTGCGCAGGTCGACGCCGGCTCCGGCGCAGGCGGCGGCGACCGCCGTCGGCAGGGTGCCGAGGCCGCCGCGCAGACCCTGGAAGACGGGGGTCCCGGCGGTCTGCGGCCGGGTGGCCAGTTCGTGCACGCCGGCGACCAGCGAGCCGCCGCCGCGGGCGACGGGCAGCAGGGCGGGGACGGCGGCACGCAGCGAGATCTCGTCGGCGCGGCCGGCGTAGACACCTCCGAGCAGCGGCTCGACCAGCCGGTCCACCACCTCGCGGCCGAGCCGGTCGGCGACGTACCGCCCGATCGCGACGTCGTCCGTGACGGCCTCGCCGGCCCCCTCGTGCCGGGCCCGTTCCAGGCCCTCGGCGCTCAGTACCCCGGAGGCCTCCAGCGCGGCGAGGTCTCCCGGAACGCCCATCACCTGTCCGCCGGGCAGGGGCCGCAGCGCGCCCCTCGTCCAGATCGCGGCCCTGGCGGTGGTCGGCGGTTCCAGTTCCCCGTCCAGTCCGACCGCGCGCGCCAGGTCGACCGCCTCGGGCCGCCGGGCCAGCATCGACTCGGCCCCGAGGTCCACCCGGACCCCGCCCACCTCGCCGCCCCAGAGCTTCCCACCCAGCCGGTCGGACGCCTCCAGCAGCGTCACCCGCGCCCGGGCCGCTCCCCCGGCGGCCCCGCTGAGCACGGCGGCCGCGGTCAGCCCCGCGATCCCGCCGCCGATCACGACGACATGTGCTTGCGACATGCCTCGCAGTCTTGCAGGTCTTTACACCTTTGCCTCAATCCGCCCGCTTCCGCCCGTTCGAGGCCCCGGGGGCGGGGGCGGGCGCGACATCCGCGCGCGCGAACCACGTCCGGTCGGGGTCGTACGGGAGGTCGGCGCCCGGATGTCCGGCGGGGCGGTGCGGCGGGGTGACGGCGGCACTGCTGCGGCGGGCGGGGAGCGTGGTGGAGACGGTCCGACGCCTTGTCCGGGCCGCAGCCGAGCTGTGATCGAGCTGCGACCCCCGGAGCGGGTCCGATCCGGCTCCGCGCCCGTCGAATGGTCCGGGTGCCGGAAGGAATCGGCGCCGGAACTGTGGACGCGGGGAGGACTCGATCGTGGAACGAGGACGGCGGAGAGCGGGGGCGCTGGCGGCGGTGGCCGTGGCGGCGGTACTGGCCGGGGGGTGCAGCGCGTCCGACAAGAGGGACAGCAGCATGAGCGGCAACGCGGCGCCGGCGGTCGCCGGTGACGCGGCGGCACCGGCAGCCGCGCCGGCCGCGCCGGCCGCGCCGGCCGCACCCGGTGCGGCGGGTGCGGCCTCGGCCGCTCAGAAGGCCGCGCCGGAGGCGGGTGCCGGCAAGCCGAACGCGGTGCCGGTGGCGGACACCCGTCAGATCGCCTACAGCGCGCAGTTGTCCGTCCGGGTGGCGAAGGCGGACGCCGCGCTGGCGCGGGCCCGCGACCTGGCGGTCGGGGCGGGCGGCTACGTGGCGAGCGAGACGGTGAGCGGTTCCGCCGGGGTCCCCGGCGGCGGAGGGGGTGGCAAGCGCCCGGTCGACATGGATCCGCCCGGCCCGCAGAGCGGGCAGCTGACGGTGAAGGTGCCGTCGGCGGCGTTCCAGCAGACGCTGGACCAGCTGGCCGGGCTGGGCGAGGTGTTGTCCCGCCGCAGCCAGGCGGACGACCTGACCCAGCAGGTCGCGGACGTCGGCAGCCGGGTGCAGACCCAGCAGGTGAGCGTGGACCGGGTCCGGGCGCTGATGGCGCAGGCGAAGACGCTGGCCGAGATCACCAGCCTGGAGGGCGAGTTGAGCCGCCGCGAGGCGGACCTGGAGTCCCTGCAGAAGCAGCTGAAGGAGCTGTCGGCGAAGACCTCGCTGTCCACCATCACGCTGGACGTCCGGCAGCGGGCGGACACCCCGGCGCCGGACGAGCCGGATGCCGAGGACGACGACGGCTTCTGGACCTCGGTCGGTGACGCGCTGGGCGGCGGCTGGGACGTGCTGGCGGCGATCGTGCGCGGCGTCGCGGTCGCGGTGGCCGCGGCGGCGCCGTTCCTGCTGGTCGCCGGACCGGTGGCGCTGGTGCTCTGGGTGCTGCGCCGGCGGCGGCGGGCCGGAGCGGGGACGGCACCGGTCACCCCGGTCACCCCGGACGGTCAAGGTGGGCAGGGCGGTCAGGGCGGGCAGGGCGGGCAGGGCGATCGGCCGGCGGCACCCGAGGTCCCCGCC